>JAILMH010000064.1 GCA_024692715.1 Lachnospiraceae bacterium | reverse complement strand
AAAATGCTGCAAAACAGGCTGCAGCCCTGTGGGGATAGACAACATTTAAAACACGAAAAAAGCAGCCTGCCGAAGTAGACTGCTTTTCTCTGCTATATTTGTGTTATGTTGATCAAAGTGTATTGATAACTGTATCACCATGGTTTACTGACTTTGAATCAGTTACTACTACATCTGCGTAATCATCTGAGTTTGTGATGATCACAGGAGTATCAAGGCTGTATCCTGCCTCTGTGATAGCCTTCACGTCGAATTCAAGAAGAAGATCACCCTTCTTTACTTTATCGCCCTGAGCTGCCTTAGGTGTGAAGCCCTTACCATTGAGCTGTACTGTATCCATACCAACGTGGATAAGGATATCTGCGCCACCCTTTGACTGAATACCGATTGCATGGCCTGTTGGGAAGAATGTTGTTACTTCACCATCACAAGGAGCATAAAGCTTACCCTCTGCCGGACGGATCGCAAGACCATTTCCAAGTGCTCCGCTTGAGAATGCTTCGTCCTTGATCTCTGAAAGAGGAAGTACCTCACCTGTGATAGGAGCTGCAATTTCTTCAGCTGCTAACGAACCATCAGCTGCCGGAGCCTGAACTTCATTATTTTCCTTCTTTGCAGGAGCGTTGTCCTTGTAGAAGATAAGCTCAACGATGAAGCTTGCTACTACGCAGAGAAGAGTTACAACGATACCAACGATCATTCCTGAAATATCATTTGTCTTTGAGTTTACAAATTCTGGATAAGCGAATACGCCCATTCCAGCCATCTGGTATGCCTTAGCACCCATTGTACAGATCACTGCACCTGCTACTGCTGATACAGCACATGTTCTGAAGAAAGGAGCCTTCTTAGGAAGTGTAAGACCGTAAATAGCAGGCTCTGTAACACCGGCGATACCTGAGATGATCGCTGCAGGAGCAAGTGACTTGATCTTCTTATCCTTAGTCTTAAGGAAGATACCAAGGCAGGCACCTGTCTGTGCAAATGTTGTACCGATCATTGCTGCAAGGATGATGTCTTCACCAACAGTTGAAAGGTTCGACATAGCGATCGGAACCAATGACCAGTGAAGGCCAAACATAACAAGGATCTGCCAGAAGAAACCTACGACTGCACCCATAAGTACCGGTGAAATTGTGTTAATTGTTGTAAATAATGTTGCAAGTCCTGTAGAAATAAGCGATGCTACAGGTCCGATTATCCAAAGTGTAAGACAGAATGTTACAAGCATTGTAATGAGCGGAACTGCGAAAAGCTTGATCGTATCAGGAACTATCTTCTTAACGCATTTATTCTCAAACCACCCTGCAAATGCTACTGCGCAGATGATCGGAATAACACTTGATGTATAATTTCCTGAAGGCGGCATTGTTACCGGAATACCGAACAGGTTTGTGATATCATAATCTGCTGCTCCGAGCATGTATGGATAACAAAGTGCTGCTCCGAGGAGAAGTCCTTCCATCTCCGGGATCTTGAACTTCTTTGCTGCAGACATACCAAGGATCGGTGGTAAGAAGTAGAATGCTGCATCACCAAGTGAATAAAGGAAATTGTATGTACCACTCTGATCTGAGAGAACATTAACTGCAACGAGCAATGCAAGTACACCCTTTATGATACCGCATGCACAGAGCACTCCGAGGAATGGTGTAAACACGCTGGTGATTATCGAAATAAATGCATTGAACGGACTCTGCTTTTCTCCGCTTCCTTCATCTTCTCCGCCTCCGGCAAGAGCTGACTTACTTTCAAGATGTCCAACACTTATAACTGAATCAAATACCTGCGGCACATGGTTTCCGATTACTACCATGTACTGTCCGCCGGACTGGATTACTGTAACGATTCCATCTGTTTCTTTAAGAATATCCGTATTTGCCTTTGATTCATCTTTAAGTTTGAATCTAAGTCTTGTTACACAGTGTGTAATGCTAATGATGTTGTCCTTGCCGCCTACGTTCTGGATAATTATCCTTGAAAGGCCGTCATACTTGCTTGCCATATGCGCTTCCTCCTGGAAATAAAAGTATATCTATCTGTTACTATCCCCATCAGCTCCCGGCAACAGGGCTTGGCGCGCTTCCCTGCGGAATCATCCAATGCCGGAACCTCTATATAAAACCCGTATAAAACAGTTTTTCATCTTCAATATAAATATATTTAAGAACAAAAAAAGACTGCATCACTAAAATTCTTCCACCTTCTCCAGTCCAAGAATTATATGTGATACAGTCTTGCCAACTCAATGTAACAACCTGTTTTCCCTCGCGGGTTTTATTTCTTATTGCTAGTTAATAGTAACACACAGTATACCGTTGGTCAAACGTTTTTTATAATTTTGTCTCAATTCTACAATTTAACGCACCGATTTTTATACAACATGCACAACTTCTTCACATTCGCCGTCTTTACACCTTTGTAATCTATCATGAACATCCTGCATTCTAAGATCCAGTTCAGCACTCATATCTGCGCAAACTCTTAAATCTCCCGAAAGTTCTCTGAGCTGTTCATCTGACAGATTCTTTTTATATCTTATCTTATGCTCAAGACTGGCCCAGAAATCCATCGCAATAGTCCTAAGCTGTACCTCAACATACATCATCTTTTTGCCCTTCTCCGTAAAGATCGGAACCTGAACTATCAGATGAAGACTGCGGTACCCTCCGGCCTTAGGATTCTTTATATAATCCTTCTTACGCACAAGAGTGATATCATCCTGTGCAAGGAAGTGCTCTGCGAGGGTATAGATATCCTCCTTAAATGAGCATATTACACGAACTCCGGCAATGTCGTATATATTATCGCGAATTGATTCAAGGCTCATGGGAAGTCCCTTTTTATACATCTTTCTGATAATACTCTCAGGACTTTTAATTCGCGTTTTTATTGATTCTATAGGATTTGAATCATATCTCACAGAAAATCTCTGATTAAGGACCTTGAATTTTGTCTCGATCTCCATGACCGCGCAGCGATAATCTGCGAAGAGCTCTCTCAGAGGCTCTGTCTGTGTATCACAGATATCAAGAAACTGATCCAGCGTCAGCTGCCCGGAGAAATAATTTTGTGACCCTCCAATTTCAGGCATAGCCGAAAGCTGCGCCAGCATTTCATCAACATCTACATTAGCCATATCATTCATTTAT
>JAILMH010000057.1 GCA_024692715.1 Lachnospiraceae bacterium | reverse complement strand
GACGGTGATGAGGACACAAAGAAAAAAGGCTATTATGTTGAATGCATTTATCGACTTTGCAGCTTCACAGACAGCTCAAAGAGCTGCAGATCTTATGATGACTATGTTGCAGGAAGGAACTAATGCTTAAAAATATATGTTTTACAATGGTACTTGCTATGACGATGACAACTGCTGCAGGGTGTGGCTCAAAGGCTCCGGTTATGGAGTCAGCACAGGTGTCTGAAAATTCTACTCAATCAGAGGCAAGGAAAGAAATTCCGGATGTCCTTAAATTTGTGGATGCATTCGGAAAGGAATATGAAGTTTCAGTCAATAAGGCTGTGCCGATGAATGAGTATATGTCTGGCAATTACAGACATCATGGCGATCATGTAACATATAGAGATTCGAAGTATAAAAGCAGAATCGGAGTGGATGTTTCATATCATCAGGGTGACATTGATTGGGAAAAGGTAAAAAAGTCCGGTGTTAAATTCGCCATTATAAGGATTGGCTATAGAGGCTATGGAGAGACCGGCGCACTTAAGGAGGACGAGAGATACAGCGAATACATTAAAGGTGCACATAATGCAGGACTTGATGTGGGAGTTTATTTCTTTGCGCAGGCGATCAACGAAGAGGAAGCAGCTGAGGAGGCAGAGTTTGTTCTGGGATTATTGAACGGGCAGGAATTAGAGCTTCCTGTGGTCTATGATCCGGAAAGTATCCTTGATGACGAGGCGCGTACGGACGACGTTACAGGAGAGCAGTTTACGGCCAATACCAGGGTCTTCTGTAAGAAAATTGATGAGGCTGGGTATAATCCAATGATTTATGCCAATATGCTTTGGGAGGCGTATGAGCTCGACCTTTCACAGCTCAGTGAATATCCGGTGTGGTATGCGGATTATGAGGAGATTCCGCAGACACCGTATCAGTTCACGTTTTGGCAGTATACCAATAAAGCATCAGTTCCCGGGATCTCCGGTGAAACTGATCTTGATATACAGATTGTGAAAAAGAAGGAGTGAAAATATGTTCTGTAAAAACTGTGGTAAAAAACTTTCGGATAATTCGAAGTTCTGTCAGTACTGTGGAACCAAGACAGATTTTGATGTGGATTTTGAGAAAGAGGATGTTGAGGAAAATGTAAGAACTGAGGAGCCGGTGCAGAAGAAAGATAACATCAGGCCCGTAAGTGTAGTGCCTCAAAGAAGGAAACCACAGGAAGAGCCTGAAGAAGATGAGCTCGATGAGGATTTCCGTGAGGAAGAGTACGAGAACGAAGATGAAGATGAGTACGAGAATGAAGACGGATACGAAGACGACGAAGAATATGAGGACGAGGATTACGACGAGGAAGAGTACGAAGACGAAGATTACGAAGATGATGACGATGAGTATGAGGATGATGAATATGATGAAGATGAAGAGAGAGACTTCAAGGCATATATCCCTGTAATTGCAGCTGTCATCGGCCTCATAATCGTCTTTATCATAGCAGCTGTGATCGTTATGAAAATAATCGGCGGAGGCAGCTCTGATTCATCAGATTCTGATAAGCTTGCAGCAGCACCTTCTGTAGAAGCCAGCGAGACAGATATCGCTTCTTCTGTATCTGACGAGGCAGCTTCCTCCAGTGAGGCTTCTGAAAAGAAAGAAACAGAGGAGGCTTCAGAATCTTCAGATGGAAGCTTTGTTGAAGACGGAAAGATTCATACCTATGCTTTTGTAGATGCTGATGTTACATGGGAAGAGGCATGGGCTGATGCAATCAAGAAGGGTGGATATCTTGCACATATCAACTCAGATGAGGAGTGTCAGTATATCCTGAATCAGATCTCTTCGAGAAATACAGAGACTATATGTTATCTTATAGGTGCCAAGCGTGATTCTGACAGCAAGGATTACTACTGGATCGCACCGGATGGAAGCAAGGTGGGAGATCCTATCCAGAAGGATTCGGCGTTTTCTTCATACTGGCTTTCAAATGAACCGAGTTATAAAGATGAAAATGGTGTTGAAGAATGCTATCTTGATATGTTATACAGGAAGAAGGATAAGCGCTGGTACCTGAATGATGTTACAAATGATATTGTTTCTACTTCAGCGTACTGGAAGGGAAAAATGGGTTACATCATCGAATTTGATGATAATAAGGTATCAGATTAATTATTGGAAAAGGGGTACAGAAGATGTTTTATATGCCTGCAAGAGTATTTTCAGGTAATGATGCGATTAAAGATCATGCGGAGGCACTTACTTCGCTTGGCAGAAGAGCTCTCATAGTCATGGGAGGCGGATCAGCAAGAAAAAACGGTTCGTTTTTCGATGTGGTAGAGGTTCTCGAGAACGCAGATGTAGAATTTGAGTGTTTTGAAGGAATCAAAGAGAATCCTACGGTTGAAAGCGTTATGGAGGCTAGAGATTTTGGCCTTGAGAATGGCTGCGATTTTGTGATAGGAATAGGCGGCGGCTCAGCAATGGATGCGGCAAAGGCTATTTCACTCATGATGAAGCATTCAGACGAGACATGGGAATATCTTTATGATAAAGAGGCTCCGTCGGATATGCTGCCGTTGGCGGAGATTCCGACTACCTGCGGAACCGGTTCTGAGGCTACAGCGGTTTCAGTATTGACACGTACAGAGCTCAATACGAAAAAGTCCAGTGTACATAAGCTTTTCCCTACGGTATCCTTTGTAGACGGTAAATATCTTAAGACTGCACCAAAGTCGATACTGAATAATACCGCTATGGATGCGCTGGCGCATATGGTGGAAGGAAGTATTCACAGAAAGGCCACTGAGTATACCAGAATGTGTGCGGCTCATGGCCTGGAGCTCTGGAAGAGCTGTAAGCCGATACTTTTAGGCGAAAAGGTTCCGGAAGATGAAGATCTTCAGAAAATGATGGATGTTTCGACAATGGCTGGAATGACCATTGCACAGACAGGAACGACCATTCCGCATGGATTAAGTTATCCGATAACCATAGGATGCGGGATACCGCATGGAAAGTGCGTAAGCTACTTTCAGGCAGAATTCATCCGTGCCATGGAGAAGGAAGACAGGGATTGGATATTGAGCAGAGCCGGATTCAGTGATCCGGATGAGCTCAATGACTTTTTCGTAAAGGTATGCAATCCGGAGAAAATTCCTTCGGAATTTAGAGAAAGGGCTTATGAAGAATTGAAGTCAAATCCTTCTAAGCTCTCTGCAGTACCATATGAGATCACCAATGAAATACTAAAGAGAATATCTGGAATCTAAGCATTATATCCGGAAGATATCATTTAGATGTCTTTCGGATATTGTTTTTTATAAAAAACATCTTTTTTATTAAAAAGCCCCCTGTATATTTCATAGGGTCATCGTATTAATTAAAAAGGGCCCGAAAGCAACAGATGAGATAACGTGAGGAATATTGATGAAAAAAGAATATAAGAAGGTACTTGCGGTAGCCATTTCGACTTCTATGGTCATGGCACCATGCGCTGTATATGCGGCAACTGTGTCGGCAGATTCAGAAAATACTGCTTATGCAAGCACATCGGATACAGAGAATGCTGTATATGTAAGTGGTGAGGTAACACTTACAAATCCGACTATAACAAAAACTGGTGATGGTACTGGCGAAACTGCAGATTTTTATGGCTTGAATGCGGCAGTGCTCGTTCCGGACGGCTCAACGCTTACACTGACAAATGGTACTGTTACAACAGAAGGCGCTTATGCGAATGGAGTACAGGCCTACGCGGGAACGGTGAATATCTCCGGAACTGAGATCGTGACGAAATCAAACAATTCCGGTGGAATAATGACAACAGGCGGCGGAGTCATGAATGCTTCAGATCTGACTGTTACAACCGAGGGAGGCTCATCAGCAGCTATCAGAAGCGACCGCGGCGGCGGTACGGTAACGGTCGATGGAGGAACCTATGAAACCAGCGGCACAGGCTCTCCGGCAATATATTCGACTGCGGATATAACAGTTGAGGATGCCACACTTACATCAAATGCATCAGAGGCGATCGTTGTTGAGGGTGCAAATTCGGTGACATTAAATGACTGTACGGTGGATGGAACAAACAGCGAACTCAACGGTCAGTCAACAACTTATAAAAATGTATTTTTGTATCAGTCAATGTCAGGAGATGCAGACGTAGGAACAGCTGAATTTACAATGAATGGCGGTTCGATGACATGTAATAAGGGCGATATGTTCTATATAACCAATACGACCTGTACGATCGACCTTGACAATGCAAGCCTTACAAACAGTTCAGACGGTGATCTTTTGAGGGCTGAGGCAGCGGCATGGGGGACTTCAGGCTCCAATGGCGGAGATGTTACACTTACAGCTGCAAATCAGACGCTTGAAGGTGATATGATCGTAGATGATATTTCAGAGCTTGACCTTGTCCTCAAGGATAATTCGACTTATGAAGGCGCCATTAATACCGATGGTGCTGCGGGAACAGTAAATGTCACTCTTGAAGAGGGAACTACATGGAATCTTACAGGTGACAGCTATATTAATGAGCTGACAGACAATGGAGGAGAGATAAATACTAATGGATACACACTTTCTGAGAATAACAAAGGCTCAGGAAGCAGTGACTCCGGCTCCGATACCGGTTCAGGAAATGGTGCTCCGTCTATGCCTGGACAGCCGGGAAATGGTGGGCAGACACCACCGGATATCCCGTCAGGAGATCAGAATTCAGGAACTCCTTCAGACAGTACGGTAAGCTCGAACGAGACCACTGAAGAATATAACGGGTATACGATCACATTTCCTTCGACAGTGAGCTTTAACGGTAAAAAGCAGAAGATCAATGATGAGATAATAGTCTCAGCTAACGGAACTCAGTATGCTGTTAAAGGTGTAAAGTACAAAAATAACAAAAATGCCGGTACGGCAAGCTTTCAGATAACAAAGCTGGATTCCACGGACAAGACTGTTAAGAAGGCCCTTAAGGGGCAATGGTTCAGCTATGATATAGAGCAGTTAGAAGTCACTTCTGAAAATTCTGAAGTAAAGACAAATTCAAAGGGAAGTGTAAAATCTATAAAGGTTACTAATGGAAGCAGAACTATAAAGGTTCCCAAAAAGATGAGGACTATTGATACAAGCAGTCAGACAATAACCTTCAGCGGTAATTTCAGCGGTACAATTTCATATTAAGTATAAAAAAAGCGGATGTTCCGGCAGCGGGACATCCGCTTTTAAGATTATCGTAAGAATTCATAAAGTACTTTTTAAGCGAAGTTCCTTATACTTAGTCTCCGAAAGGAACGGTATATGAGATGAAATATAAATCTGTAATTGGCAAGGTGTTTAAGCATAAAAAGGCATTGATAGTAGGAATTGTTATATTGCTTGGCGCATCAGTGGCAGGAACTGTAATCTCTTCTAACAGAAAAGCACAGGCAGAGGCAATGGAGGCAGCAATGCCGGCAGGAATACAGGTTACAAAGCAGGATCTGAAAAAGACCATAAGTATTTCAGGAACTGTTGCCAGTAATGAAAGTTATTCAATAACATCAGAGCTTACGGATGTAGATATAAAAGAAGTTAAGGTAAAGGTTGGAGATAGAGTAAAAAAAGGTGATGTGATCGCCCTTCTTGACACTACAACTGTAGAAAATTCTCTTGAAGCTGCCGAGCAGAATCTTGATGCAGCAAAGAAGAAAAATGAGATCGAGATCGCAGCTGCGAAGAGAAACTATGAACTTGCACAGCAGTCGGCCCAGGCAAATGCAGTGAAGGTTTCCGAGGATGCGGCAAGGGCCGGAGCAGATCATGTAGATGCGCTAAATAAGGTACAGCAGCTTTCCGGAGAGCTTAGTTCAGCATCGGCTAATCTGATCGCAAAGGACAGTGCGGTCGCAAATGCCAAGAAAGATGTAGAGGAGATTAAAAAGAAAGTCAGAAAGCAGGAAAAGAAGGTTACAGATATTCAGAATGAAGTTACAAAGCTTCAGTCGGATGTGACGGATAAAGAAAGCAAGCTTTCAACTGCACAGTCGGATCTCGAAAATGCGAATGATTCTAACAGGGCAGAGGCTCAGAAGAAGTTTGATGAGGCGCAGGATGCGTATAATAAGGCAAAAACTGCGTATGATGAGAGAAATGAAGATCTTGAGGATGCTCAGGATAAGCAGAAAAAGTATCAGAATGAGCTCGAAGATAAGCAGACAGCCCAGTCAGAGGCTGAGACAGCTCAGTCAGATGCCAAGTCAAAGGAAGCAGAGAAACAGAGTGATCTTAAAACAGCTCAGGATAATGTGAAGTCAGCCAAGGACACGGCCATCAAAGCTAATCAGACTGTAGATGAAACAGCGAGAGAGAATAAAAAGACTCTTGCAGATGACTCAGATAGTGTAAAAACAAGTGAGATTTCCGCAACTACAGGGACTATCGAGTCTCAGCAGGATGTGGATAAATATAAAAAGCAGATCGAAAAGGCAACTGTAAAGGCACCGGCTGACGGTGTGATCACTTCTGTAAGTGTTAAAGCAGGACAGACCTACAAGGGTGATGAGATCGCAGTACTTCAGGATGACAGCGGTTATAAGGTAAAAGCTTCAGCCGATCAGTATGATATCAGTGATATCGCTATGGGGCAGAAGGCTGAATTGACCACAGATACTACAGGGGATCTGGTCATGAATGGTGAGGTTACTTTCGTTTCACCTGTGATCGCGACAGAAGTAGTCGATTCAAAGACTGATTCGAAGAGTGCTTCTACATCTTCCGGATATCCGATCGAGGTTACTATTAAGAATCCGAGTGACAGACTGAGAATCGGTATGAGCGTCAAGCTCACTATCATTGAGCAGGAAGCCAAGGGCGTACTTGCAGTACCGACAAACTGCATAGGTGATGATGGAAAGGGCGGATCTTATGTGACAGTTACCGGAGATGACGGAACTGAAAATCAGGTTCCGGTAAAGGTCGGTGTTAAGAATGATTATTATACCCAGGTCAGCGGAGACGGGATCAGCGAAGGTGTAGAAGTGGTTGAAAATTCCACAGAGGACGCATATTCAACGGAGGCCGGAAGTGACATCGAATAAAAAAGTAATAATAGACGCCAAAGGGATCGTAAAGCGTTTTAATATAGGTAAGCCGAACGAACTGGAGATACTTCATGGTATAGATTTAAAGGTATATGAAGGCGAGTTTGTTTCGATAGTTGGAACCTCAGGCTCCGGTAAGTCAACGCTTATGAACATAATCGGGCTTCTTGACAAGCCTACAGAGGGTTCATATGTGCTTGACGGGATAGATGTGATAAAGGCCCGCGACAGTGAGCTTTCGCATATAAGAAATCAGCAGATAGGATTTGTATTTCAGACATATAACCTTATAGCAAGGACCAGTGCTCTTAAAAATGTTGAGCTTCCTATGCTCTATGGTGGAGTAAAGGCAGATGAAAGAAAGGTCAGAGCTGAGGAGCTTTTAGAACTGGTTGATATGGGCGCAAGAAAAGATCATACACCGGATGAACTTTCCGGAGGACAGAAACAGAGAGTGGCTATCGCCCGCTCGCTTGTAAACCGTCCGTCGATAATACTTGCGGATGAGCCTACAGGTGCGCTTGATTCCAAGACAGGACGTCTTATCATGGATCTTTTCCATAAGCTCAATGAAGAGCAGGGAATAACAATCGTTTTCATCACTCACTCAAGAGAGCTTGCTGAGGAAACAGAAAGGGTACTTACTCTCAAGGATGGCTGTATTATAGACGAGAGAAGGGGGCTGAGATATGTTTCTTGAAAATGTACGTCTTGCTATAACAGCTCTCAAGTCAAATAAGGTCAGGACTTTTTTGACAATGCTCGGAATAATCATCGGTCTTGCATCAGTCATAGCTATAATGTCTGTTGGAAGCGCCATGAATAATAAGATAAAGAGCGAAGTCGGTGAAATGGGTGCCAACAATATAAGTGTTTATCTGACGCAGAAGGCAAACGATGAAGGCGAATATGACGATGATGTCAGAGACATGAAAGAAAAAGACTATTTCAATAATGACATGATGATCGCACTTGAGAAAAATTTCTCTAATGATGTCAGCGGAATAGTCCTTTCACAGGAAGTTGGAAGCACTAAGATCACAGATAAAAAGAAGTATGCCAATATAAACATGTATGGCGTAAATGTAACTGCAATGAATCAGAAGAAATTAAAGGTTGTTGCAGGCAGAAATCTTGAAAAGTCAGATTACTCATCAGGTGCAAATGTTATTATTGTTTCGGATAAGTATGTAAAAAATCTGTTTGACGGTAATAATGAGGCGGCACTGGGTAAATCTGTTGAAATAGAGCTTAATGATAATTATTTTTCGTTTTCAATAGTTGGTGTTTATGAGTATTCTGCATCGGCGGGTGGATTCAGTGCAGGTGTGTCTGAAAAGGATATTCCGACGGATTGTTATATTCCGTTCAAGGCATCTAAGAGGATACTCAGAAGCTCTAAAGACGGGCTTCAGGAGATGACGATAATAGCAAAGACAGGTGATGTAGCGCCGGATGTTCTTGCAACAAATATCCAGAACTGGCTTAATGAAAATTATTATAAGACTAATGATGCATATGAAGCATATTGCTATAGTATGAAGGCTGAGCTCGATCAGATGAATAAGATGGTCGGAAGTATAACGCTTGCGATCATGGGTATCGGTGCGATCTCGCTTCTCGTAGGCGGAATCGGAGTTATGAATATCATGATCGTTACGATCAGCGAACGTACAAGGGAGATCGGAACCCGTAAGGCCCTTGGAGCCACAAATGGTTATATAAGGATGCAGTTTATAACAGAGGCTGTGGTTGTTTGTGTGATGGGCGGAGTCATAGGTGTTATTTTAGGACTTATACTTGGTGCAGTGATCAGTAATATTATGGGAAGTGTAGGAGCACCGTCACCGCTTGGTGTATTGGCTTGTCTTATGTTCTCTGTACTTTTTGGAGTATTTTTCGGATATTATCCGGCAAACAAGGCTGCAAAGCTTAACCCTATCGAAGCTTTGAGATATGAATAAATTAAGTTAAATTTGATGTTGACTTTTCAATTGTATTGGGTTATCATCACTTTAAACCATTAAATTAAAAACACAAACCAATGACGAAGAGTAGTAGCAGGAATGCTTTCT
The DNA here is from genome assembly GCA_024692715.1 of Lachnospiraceae bacterium. Taxonomy (GTDB): domain Bacteria; phylum Bacillota; class Clostridia; order Lachnospirales; family Lachnospiraceae; genus NK4A144. The sequence continues at coordinate 5,078 of JAILMH010000057.1, read as the reverse complement.
GTTAGAGAGAGCTGCCGGGTGGTGCAAGGCAGTGCAGAACTTTCTGTGAATGGACTTCCGAGGGCAAACCGAACGATTATCAAGTAGGTGAGACGGCCGTTCCCCGTTATCGGAAAACGCATATGATGGTATGCGGATGAGTGGGTATCTTTTGATACCAATAAGGGTGGTACCGCAGGAGTGTAATTAACGAGCTCTTGTCCCTTCAGTTATTTATTAACGGAAGAGACAAGGGCTCTTCTTAGTTTACACGAAAAGGCAGGAAAAAAATTATGAGAAAAAGTCTTGTATCAAAGGTAATCGCAGCAGCATTGACAGCAGCAATGGTAATGTCACTTACAGCCTGTGGCTCAACTTCAAATGCATCAACAGGCAGCAGCGCAGCAGCAACTGAGGCTAAGGGCAGTTCTGATGCGGGAGAAACAAAGACTATCGGTGTGATCCAGTACACGACAGTACCGTCACTTGACAATTGCTACGAAGGTTTTGTAAAGGGGCTTGCAGATGAGGGATTTGTTGAAGGAGAGAATCTTACGATAGATTTTCAGAATGCAAATGCTGAGGTTTCCACAGCAGATACAGAAGCTCAGACAATGGCTCAGAAGAAATATGATCTTATCGGAGCGATAGCGACTCCGGCGGCAATGAGCGCATACGGAGCATGTAAGGCAGACGGGATTCCGGTCGTATTTACAGCAGTGAGTGATCCGGTTTCCGCTCAGCTTGTCAAGAGCCTTGAAAAATCAGAGACTATATGTGCCGGAAGTTCAGACCAGCTTCCGCTTGAAGCTCAGCTTAAGATGATAAGGGCATTCCTTCCGGAGGCTAAAAAGATAGGTATTCTTTATACAACGTCTGAGCCGAATTCAATCACTGACCTTGAGACAATAAAGGGTTTTGCACCTGACTATGGCTTCGAGATAGAAGCAGTAGGAGTTACAAACGGTTCTGAGGTTGCAGCCGGTGCAGAATCACTGATCGCTTCCGGAGTTGACTGCATCAATAACTTCACTGACAACAACGTTGTAAATAATCTTCCGACAGTTCTCCAGGCAGCAGCAAAGGCAAATATACCGGTATTCGGTTCGGAAGAGGGACAGGTCTATGACGGATGTCTTGCATCTATTTCAATCGACTATGTGGCACTTGGAGAAGAGACAGGTAAGATCGCAGGAAAGATCCTTAAAGGAGAGCTTACACCTGAAGAATCTGAAATATATACATCAAATGAAGGTGCACCTTTTATAAATACAGAAGTGGCAGAGGAGCTTGGTCTTGAGATCCCTTCAGAGTATCAGGATGGAACTTTAGTCACAACAGGATCTAACAAATAATTAAAATATTTAATTTAGGAGCTTTTGGTAATGGATATTTTTCTTGGACTGCTTCAGGTAGTGCTCAGAGAAGGCATGATATATGGAATCATGGCGATGGGCGTGTATATTACCTATAAGGTACTTAATTTTGCTGATCTTTCAGTGGATGGTTCTTTCCCGCTGGGAGCCTGTACAGCGGCTGCACTGATTACAGCAGGTGTTGATCCGTGGATCGCCTGTTTTGTATGCTTCGCAGCCGGCTGTATAGCCGGAAGTGTGACAGGTATGCTTCATGTTAAGCTGCATATTTCTGATCTTATGAGCGGAATTTTGGTACAGACGGCACTATATAGCGTGAATATGGTGGTGACGTCTAAAAAAGCAGTCCTCTCAATTTTCAATATGCCGACAATCTTCTCGACAGGACTCGGCGGAATGATGTATAATAGCGCTTTGGACCAGTGGGCATGGGTAATCATGGCACTGATCATCACAATTGTTGTTAAAATTCTTTTAGACCTTTATCTGAAGACCAGGTCGGGACTTCTTTTAAGAGCTGTTGGAAGCAATGAGAGATTTGTTGTTTCCCAGGGTAAAGATCCGGGAAATATGAAGATCATAGGGCTTATGATCGGAAATGGACTGGTGGCTCTTTCCGGCTGTGTGCTTGCGCAGCAGAAGGAAAGTGCTGATGCATCAAGTGGTACGGGAATGGTTGTAATGGCTCTTGCGGCTGTTATAATCGGTGAAGCTGTATTCGGACGTACAAAGAAGCTGCGGGGAACAACTATGGCTGTGACAGGTATGATAATCTACCGGTGCTGTCTGACTGCAGCTATGCAGCTGGGACTTGATACGATCTACCTTAAGGCATTGATGAGCGGACTTTTTATCATTGCATTAGTAGGCAGCAGACTTAAAAATGAAAGGAGTGCCAGAAATGTCATCAGAGCAGCAGAGCGCAAATGAAATGATGGTAACCTTTGAGCACGTGAATAAAATATTTAATCCGGGTTCGGTAAATGAGGTTACATTATTTAATGATTTTAATCTTAAGCTTAGAAAAGGTAATTTTATCAGTGTGGTGGGGTCTAACGGTTCGGGAAAGACTACTATGCTGAATCTGCTTTGCGGAAGCCTGCCTATAGACAGCGGAAAGATCACGGTAGATGGTGAGGATATCACCAGACTTAAGGAATTTGAGCGTGCAGGATTTATCGGGCGGGTATATCAGGATCCGTCAGCGGGAACCTGTCCGGAGCTTACTATCATGGAAAATCTGGCTCTGGCCGATAATAAAGGCGGAAGTTTTCTACTTCAAAGAGGTATAAACCGTCAGCGCAGAGACTATTACAGAACGCTTCTTGAGCAGCTCCATATGGGACTTGAGGATAAGCTCGGAATACAGGTAAAATCCCTTTCGGGAGGCCAGAGGCAGGCTCTTGCCCTGCTGATAGCGACTATGACTCCGCTGAAGCTGCTTATCCTTGATGAGCATACAGCAGCACTTGACCCGAAATCTGCTGAAACTGTAATGGAACTTACGCAGCAGGTAGTAGAAGAAAAGAATGTGACAACACTTATGGTCACACATAATCTTAAGTTTGCCGCTGATTACGGCAATCGCCTGTTTATGATGCATCGCGGTAATGTCGTTTTTGATGTCATGGATGAGGCTAAGAGAAGTATTAGTATTAAAGATCTCACCGCAAGATTCGATGAGATCAGTATCGAGGATGGAAATTGAGAAATAACGATCGTAATGACAGAAGATTTTTTGCAAAGAGACCTTTTGAAAAGAAGTATGTTGAAAAAAATGATTCAGATGACAGAAGTTCTTCAAAGAAGAGATCTTTTAGCAAGAAAACAACTGATGGAAAAAGACCATTTGGCAAAAGAAGTTTTGAGAAAAAAGACTTTGGCAAGAAAAATTTTGAAAAGAAATTTACAGATAGAGCTGTAAGTGAAGAAGAGCAGGAAAGTGCTGAGATCAGTAAGAAGCGTAAAAAATCTAAGTCACGCTGCCCTGTATTTTCGCTTTGCGGAGCTTGCTCGCATATTGATGTGCCATACGATGAGCAGCTTGCAGCCAAGCATCGCACACTGATCAATCTACTTGGCAAGTATGGCAAGGTAGATGCTGTGGTCGGTATGAAGGACCCGTATCACTATCGCTGTAAGGTTAATGCTGTGCTTCTTCAGAAGCATGACGGAACCATTGAGCCCGGTAATTATTCTGAGGGAACGCACAGGATAGTTCCGATAGAGAAATGCTATATCGAGGATGCAAAGGCAGATAAGATCATTGTAGATACTGCAAAGCTTATGAAGAGCTTTAAGATGAAGATCTATAATGACAGGAATGGTTACGGAAATATCCGATATATCATGGTAAGAATGGGTAAGCAGACCGGAGAGGTCATGGTGATAATCGTAACCCGTTCGCCTATCATGCCCTCGAAAAATAACTTCGTAAAGGCGCTCTTAAAGGAGCATCCGGAGGTTACAACTATAGTTCAGAATATTAACGACCGCACGGATTCCATGATACTTGGAAAGAGAAATGTGGTTCTTTATGGAAAGGGCTATATTGAAGATAAGCTTTGCGGTAAGAAATTCAGAATATCTCCGAATTCTTTCTATCAGGTAAATCCGGTCCAGACAGAACTGCTTTATCGCAAGGCGATAGAAGTTGCAGGAATAACAAAGAAAGATACTGTAGTTGATGCATACTGCGGAACAGGTACGATCGGCATAATCGCGTCGGATAAGGCGGGAAGTGTGATAGGTGCTGAGCTTAACGCAGATGCAGTTCGCGATGCACGCGAAAATGCAAAGATAAACGATATAAAAAATATCAGTTTTGTGAGCGATGATGCGGGAGATTTCCTTGAAAGATATTATGAGGATGGACATAAGGCTGATGTTGTCATCATGGACCCTCCAAGAGCGGGCTCCAGTGAGAAATTCCTGACAACACTTTTAGAGCTTGAGCCAGAGAGGATTTCGTACGTATCATGTAATCCGATCACTCTGGAAAGAGACCTTGCATTCCTCACCAGAGCAAAGAAGTATAAAGTTGATTCAATAACACCGTTCGATATGTTCCCGTTTACAGATAATATAGAGACTGTATGTTTATTGTCCAAACTTCATTAGGCAAAGCATCATGTCAATGTTAAGCTAGATATGGATGAACTTGATCTTACAAGTGCTGAAGCTAAAGTAACATACAAAGAGATTGAGGAGTGGGTTCAGGAGCACTATGGATTCATGTAACAAACCTGAACATTGCACAGGTGAAGCAAAAGCATAGAATTATAGAGCGCGAGAATTACAATAAGCCAAAATCTGAGAATAGCAGACAACCAGGGATGACTCCGGAAAAGGAGAAGGCTATTACTGAGGCACTAAAGTTTTTTAAGATGATATAAGTTTGAGGACAGGGAATAATAAACCTGTCCTTTTTCTATTATTAAAAAATGCTTGGTAAAGTGGTTCGTACAGATATTATTGACAAAACTAACAGTGTTAGTATAATAAGACTAACACTGTTAGTTTAAGAGGAATGGGAGTAAATATGCCAAGAACAGGATTATCTAAGGAAGAAATAATAGAAAAAGCTGCTACATTAGCAAATGAAAAGGGGTTATCATATTTGAGCGTCACAACGCTTTCTGAATATTTAGGAATCAGAAAACCGTCTCTCTATAATCATGTAAAGTCAATAGATGATTTGCACTATAAGCTTATGATCTATGG
>JAILMH010000046.1 GCA_024692715.1 Lachnospiraceae bacterium | reverse complement strand
AAGTCAGGTGGTGCATCAGTTAACCTTGGTCTTGGTTACGAGATGGAAGCAATCGCTGCTTGTACTATCGGTGGTGTATCAGTTACAGGTGGACGTGGTAAAGTTTCATCAGCATTCATCGGTGTTGCAGTATTCGAGCTCTTAAAGGCAGCTCTTCAGTTCCTCGGAGTAAACCCGAATGCACAGTACATCGCACTTGGTGTTGTAATCTTCATCGCAATTTCACTCGATATCAGAAAGTATGTTGCTAAGAAGTAAGTTCAATGCTTGCTCTGTATAGACAATAAAATGTATAATAAATGGGCTGGGGTGTATTCACTTCAGCCCATGTCTATTTTTAAAGGAGAGTAACAAATATAATGAGTCTTTATTCATGCATGCTGGTCGATGATGAAGAAGATGTAATATCTATCATCGAAAAAAAGCTTAACTGGGAAGAAATGGGCTTTAAGGTAATTGGCAGTGCCCATAATGGCGTAGAGGCATTGGAGTTTGCAGAGGAAACACAGCCGGACGTCGTGATGACTGATATAAAAATGCCATACATGGATGGACTCCAGTTAGCGCATAAGCTGAAAGATCTTAATCCAAAGATCAAAATTATTATTTTTTCGGGCTTCGATGAATTTGAATATGCAAAAGAAGCCATTCGAGTTGAGGCTGAGGAATATCTGCTCAAGCCTGTAAATTCCATAGAATTAGAAAATGTTTTTAAACGTATCAAGCTTTCGCTTGATGAAGAGCGAAATGAAGAACAGAATATCGATCAGCTTGAAAAGTACTATATCGAAAGTCTTCCGATATTGCAGGAAAGCTTTCTGACACTGCTGCTTCAGGGACAGGTAGCTCAAAATACTATCGCATCGTTAAGCAAAGATTATCGGATAGAGCTCAACGGCCCATATTTTACTATAGTTCAGCTTCATATAAGCTCGAGAGAAAAGCCGGCGGAGATAGATAAACAGTTGATAACTGTATCTGTCAGAAAGCTTGCACAGGAAGAACTTGAAGAAAAGTGGAGTGCAAAGACTATCACATGGTTCGGAGATGTTATCCTGATAGCTCAGCTTGATGATAAGGATAAACTTCGTGAACTTACAGATGATTGTGACAGGTTCTGCCGAATGGCGAAAAAGATCTCAAGGGCATCGGTAACAGCCGGAATAGGAAATATTGTCGAAGCACCCTCAGAGCTCTCACACTCCCTTGAAGGAGCGCAAAATGCTGTGAACTACAGGGTGATCTATGGAACAGGACGTGCGATAAATATTGCCGAGATCGATCCTGCGGGAAGCGAAGATGCACCGTCGATAGAAGAGGATATTCAGAGGCTTTTCAGGAAAATAAGGACAGGAAGTGAGGAAGAAGTTCTTGAAGAGGTCGGCTCACTTTCAACTAGGATCACGGATGGAAGACCATCGATCCAGCAGTACAGGATGCTCCTTTTGGAACTTATATCTGATATATATCGCTTCGGAAACAGCAGTCACCTGAATATGGAAGAGATTTTTGGGAAGGATACGGACGTGTATTCTTCAGTGCTTTCAATCGATTCTGTACATCTTCTCAGTGAATGGATGAAAAATATCTCGCTTAAAATGAGAGGCGAGATAAGCAGGGAAAGACAGAGTTCGACGCGGTCTTTTGTGGAAAAGGCAGAAGACTATGTGAAGGAAAACTTTGGAGACAAGGATATGACTATAGAGTCAGTATGCAGTCATTTGGGAGTAAGCTCTGCATATTTCTCGACAGTATTTAAGAAAGAGACAGGGAAGACATTTATAAATTACCTCACAGAGAAGCGCATGGAAAAGGCGGTAGACCTTTTAGTAAATAAAAATGAAAAGACTTATATAATTGCTGAGACTGTGGGATATTCTGATCCCAACTATTTCAGCTATGCATTTAAGAAGCAGTTTGGCATGAGCCCATCAAAATATAAAGCAATGGCAAAGAGCGAAAATTCATGAAGAGACTGAAAAAATTCAGAAAAAAATTCATACTTTATATACGACGAAATGTCTTCAGGGCTGAGAACAGGACTATACAGATGACTATTTCGCTGACCTTTACGGCAATTGCGATAGCCATGATATTTGCGCTTTTCATCACAATGTATCAGCTTTTTGTACATAGGGATCAGAATACAAAGATCACTTCTGCCGGGCAGATGCTTGACCAGACAGCACTCAACCTTGAGGATTACCTTAGAAATATGCGTCGAATATCGGATGCGATCTATTATTCGGCGATCAAGGATAAGGATATGTCAGAGGATTCTGTTGTTGGAGATATGGATCTTCTTTATGAGGCAAACATTGACTCGCTGCTGAGTATTGCAGTATTTACCAAGAATGGAGAGCTCTTGAGTGCAGTACCGAATTCCACGGCAAAAAATGAGCTGGATGTAAGAAATCAGGAGTGGTTCAAAGAAGCTCTCGACGAAGTGGAAAATCTGCATTTCTCAAAGCCGCATATTGAAAATCTTTTTGACGATCCGGCATACAGGTATAAATGGACGATATCGCTCTCGAGGGCAATCGAGATAACGAGGAATAAAACACCTGAAGTAGGTGTGCTTCTGGTAGATATGAACTACAGCGGAGTTGAGGAAATCCTGGCAAAGGCTAATGGGGGGAATTCCGGAGAGTATATCTATCTCATAGACGGTGATGGAAATATCATCTATCATCCGCGCCAGAGGCTGATCTCATCAGGACTCGCAGAGGAAAATAACAAAGTGGCAGCGGCTTATTTCGACGGCGATCATACAGAAGTCTTTAATGGTGAAAAACGTGTAGTTGTTTCCAAAAGTGTGAGCTACACTGGCTGGAAGCTTGTAAATGTAATACCGGATTCCTCTTTTAGACTCGGAATCAGAGGACTTCAGCTCTATGCGATACTCACTATATCGGTAGGAATTGCAGCGATAATCCTTCTGAATCTGTTTTTGTCATATGTTATCGCGCATCCTATAAAACGACTCAATGATTCTGTAAAAGAGTGGGAAAACGGAAATATGAACCCAAAGATCTATGTGGGAGGAACTATCGAGGTCGAGCATTTGGGAAGAACTCTTTCACGGACGGTAAGGCAGATACGGCAGCTTATGGACAGAATAGTTGTGGAGCAGGAAGAAAAGAGAAAAAGTGAGCTTGATGCGCTGCAAAGTCAGATAAATCCTCATTTTCTGTACAACACACTTGAATCTATAATCTGGATGATAGAGGGAGAGCGCTACAGTGATGCGGTGTCGATGGTGTCTGAGCTTTCGAGCCTTTTCAGGATAAGCCTTTCAAAAGGAAAGACAATAATAAGCATAGAGGATGAGATAAAACACGCCAGAAACTACATGAATATTCAAAAGATACGTTATAAAAATTCTTTTACGGTGGATTTTGATATTCAGGATGAAATTCTGAAATGCTGTACAGTAAAGCTGATAGTTCAGCCACTGCTGGAAAATGCCATATATTATGGCGTTGAAGGGATGGATGGTGAAGGTGAGATAACCGTTAAAGGGTATCGAAAGGACGATGATATTTATATCGATGTCATCGATAACGGAATCGGTATCCCGGAAGAAACGGCGCAGTCACTGCTTACAGAGGATAATCATATTCACAAGCATGGCTCTGGAGTCGGGATAATAAATGTACATAACAGAATAAAGCTCAGGTTTGGCGAAGAGTATGGCCTTGAAATAGAAAGTGAGCCGGATGAAGGCTCAATGTTTAGGATTCATCTGCCGTATATTCCATTTGATCAGGAGAATCAGGATCTATATGAAAAAGGAGGCAGACGCAAATGAAAGCAGACAAGATAATAATAATCTTAATAATCTTTATACTTGCTGTGATCGGCGGAACTGCCGCGTGGCAGCTCATGAATATGAGTGTATCTGATGAATCCTATAATGTGACGGTAGTGGTGAGCAATTCCAGCAGTCCGAGATGGGCGAATTTTAAGGAAGGGCTCAGCCAGGGAGCTGCAGATTACGGAGTGATGCTCAATGTGGTCACTACCGCTGATTTTTCCGGAATGAAGCAGGAGAGGAATATCGTAGCCAAAGAAATAGAAAATGGGGCTGATGCATTGATACTCCAGCTTTTCTCAAGCTACAATCAGTCAGAATATCTGGGCAGCTTAAATCTCGATAAGCCCCTGGTACTTGTCGAGTCGGATTCAAACCCGGAGGATGTTTTCAGCTCGATCACACCGGATAACGAGGCTATAGGGAGCAAACTTGCAGAGCTTATTTCCGTTAAGGCAAAGGAGTACAGCGACAGAAAGCTTAAGGTGGGGGTACTTGCAGGTAATCAGGAAGAGCTGGCGATGTATCAGCGATTGAGCAGCTTCAGAGATTCCATTAGGGGAAAAAATATCGAGATAGCCTGGCAGATTTCGGGGTATACGAATGATGATATCGAGATGCAGATGAAAAACTATCAAAAGCAGAATCACGCTGACTGTGTGGTGGCTCTTGGTAATGATCAGCTCGAAGCCGGGATCGATTACTATACTTCGTATGGAAATCAGTTTAAGAATGTGCTTTATGGAGTTGGTGTTTCAGAAAAGACTGTGTACTACCTGGATAATGGCATGGTCGCTTCACTTGTAGTACCGGATGAATATACCTGCGGATATCTTGCAGTAAAGTCTGTTTACGAAAAGCTGACTCATGCGCAGGAATCTAAAAAGAATATACAGATCGATCACAGGATAGTAGACCGGGCTTCGATCTTCAATGAAACTGATGAAATGATGATTTTTCCGAGGACACAATAAATGAAAAAGAATGCTAAATTTTTTCTTGGAATTTCTACAGTAATAATATTTCTCCTGACTACAGGTTGTGCGGAAAAGGAAGAGCAGACGAAGGGAATAAAGGTTGGCGTCTCTCTATATGATGCACATGATACGTTTCTTTCAGAGCTTATGAATGAGTTTAATGAGAGCATTACGGAAGAGGCAAATAAGCAGGGGGTAACGATAAGTGTAGAAATCGAAGACTCAGAAAGCAGTCAGGCAAAACAGAACTCAGCAGTGCAAAGGCTGATAGAGCAAAATGAGTGCGATGTGGTCTGCGTAAATCTTGTGGACAGGACAGACCCGACTGTCATCATAGATACTGCTCAGCAGCACGATGTTCCTGTGATATTTTTTAATCGTGAACTGGTGGAAGGCGATCTCGAGCGCTGGGATAAGCTCTATTATGTGGGAGCTGATGCCAGGCAGTCGGGAGTATTCGAAGGAGAACTTGCAGCAGAAGCCTTTTTAGAAAACAAAGAGTATGACAAAAATGGTGATGGAGTGATCCAGTATGTGATGCTCGAAGGTGAGGCAGGACATCAGGATGCAATAGTGAGAACTGAAACTTCAGTAAGTACTCTTATTGATAATGATCTTAAGGTGGATAAACTTGCTTCAGTGATAGCAAACTGGAACAGAGCACAGGCTTCATCAAAGATGGGAGCACTTATTGAAGAATACGGGGATTCTATAGAACTTGTGCTTGCAAATAATGATGATATGGCGCTTGGCGCGATAGATGCCTATGATTCTGCTGAGGTAAAGAAAAATAAGAGGCCGGTCATAGTCGGGATCGATGGAACAAATGATGGAAAAAGTGCGGTAAAGTCGGGCGATATGTACGGAACGGTGTATAATGATAAAGAAGGTCAGGCTGATGCGATGGTAGACCTTATAATGGCCTTGGCTGTTAAGAAAGATATGTCAGGAATTAATTTCACTGATGAGAGATATATCAGGCTGCCCTATGCTAAGATCGGTCAGCAGGATATGCATTAATGAAAGGAAGGTAATGGGGAATGTATCTGGCAGATGAGAAGAGATATGAAAAGATCGGGTATAAGCGCTGCGGAAAGAGCGGCTTAATGATGCCGAGATTCAGCCTGGGACTTTGGCATAATTTTGGCGATACATCAAATTATCAAAATATGGTGGAACTTTGTGAAACAGCATTTGATAACGGAATAACGCATTTTGATCTCGCTAATAATTATGGCCCGGAGCCCGGAAGCGCCGAAAAAAATTTTGGAAGGATACTTAAAGAGGAACTTGGGTTTTACAGAGATGAGCTTATCATAAGTACAAAGGCCGGGTATGAAATGTGGGAGGGCCCTTATGGAAACTGGGGTTCGCGCAAGTACCTCCTTGCAAGTCTTGATCAGAGCCTTAAAAGAATGGGATTAGATTATGTGGATATTTTCTATCACCACAGAATGGACCCGGAGACACCGCTTGAGGAAACAATGGGAGCGCTGGCATCAGCGGTCCGGAGCGGTAAAGCGTTGTATGCTGGACTTTCAAATTATGACGGAGAGACTCTTGAGAAGGCAGAGGGAATACTTAAAGAACTTAAGGTTCCTTTCGTTATAAATCAGAACCGGTATTCTATCTTTGACAGGACCATTGAAAGAAATGGATTGCTTGAGACAGCAGGCAGGCTCGGAAAGGGAATCATATGTTTCAGTCCGCTTGCGCAGGGAATGCTGACAAATAGATACTTAAACGGTATTCCGGAAGACAGCAGGGTTAAAACGGATGGCAGATTTTTAGGAGAAGGCGCTTTCACAGAAGAGAGACTTTCGCAGATAAGAGAACTAAATGATATGGCGCAGGGAAGAGGCCAGACGCTTGCAGAGATGGCTCTTGCATGGGTGCTTCATCATGAAAATGTTACGACAGTTCTCATCGGAGCCTCAAAATCGTCACAGATACTTGATAATATTAAAGCGCTGGAGCATCCTGATTTTACTGAAGCTGAACTAAAGAAAATAGATGAGATCGCCGGAAGAGTGCCTTATTTTACGAGATGAATTTAAAAGTTTACCGCTTTAAAGTTAAAATGTGTTGACGTGCGGTGAAATGTCGGCTTATAATAGACGATAAGTTTTGAGATTACGAATAATTACATATTAATATAGATTTTGGAGATATTTTAGTTATGGAAGAAAATAAAAAGTCCATCCGCGCAGAGGTAATGAAGCGCGAGGAAGAAAAGAAGCCGGAGTGGAAAAAGAAAAAACCGGTATTTGATGGATACTTTGCAGCAGAAACGATTACGCTTATAGCTTTGGCTTTAATAATCATGGTTACAGTGATCTGTACATTTTTACATGTACAGATGCATACGATGTCAGCATTGGCACTGGTCATCACCCTTGTGATCGAGATCATCATGGGAATACTTCTTGGTAATTCACCCTCATGGGTTGCTCTTCTTATTGTAGCTGCAATTTTGATTGCCGGCGCGGCCACCGGAATGTTTTCTGAGGTCGTTACAGGTTCACTTGTATTCCTTGGGACCTTCATCACAATTAAGGAAAAGAACTCTGAGTATTAATAATTACGCAAATATTAATTATCTGGAGGTTTGCAAATGGCTCAGCTTTGGGGCGGAAGATTTAAAAACGGAACAGATCAGAA
>JAILMH010000032.1 GCA_024692715.1 Lachnospiraceae bacterium | reverse complement strand
TAAATGGTATGAATTGCAGAAAATCAAAATTTATGAGAATTTTTGTATACATCAAAATATTGTTTGCCCATATACCTTTGTGATAAAATGCCTGTATAAAAAAACGTACAAAAAAGGAATATTTATAATGGGAATTGTCTTGTCGGTTTACTGCGGAAGTGCATTTAAGGATTTCCTTCTGCCTGCAGTAAATAATGCAAATCATTCTGTAGTTCTTTCAAAAAATATATTCGGACTTGAAAATGACATCGAACTTAAGATGGAAGTTTTAGACCATGAATGGTCTTTTAAGAGGACTTCCGGTTATACGCTGCTGAATGAAAATAATACGTCATCCAGGCAGTCATTTTTTGGGAAAACACTTGAAGATGGGGATCTTATAAGGCTTGAAGTAAAGGGACGCCATATGATAACCATCCTTGTGAGGGATGCGGAGCATTTTTTCTCAGTATATGAGAAGTTTTATATAGGGGATATGAATGGAGTGATCAGGATTGGTTCTGCAGAGGACTCGGATATCTTCTGCAATTTCTTGAATCTGGTCTCTAAGGAACATGCCCGCATAAGAAAAGCAGAGGGCTCCTATATCTTAGAGGATATAGGAACGAACGGAACCTTTGTAAATAATGAAAGAGTTCAGGGCTCCATCAGACTGAGCTTTGGCGACAGGATAGATATCTACGGCCTGAGGATAGTTGTACTGGGGGATTTTCTTGCGATAAATACAGCATCTTCGGTCGTAAAGGTACACTCTGAGATATTAAAGAAAAACCTACTGGCAATAGGCGGAGTGATGAGACATCACAGCGGCTCGCGAAATGATAATGTATTTCACCGTTCGCCGCAGCATATTGCAAAAATAGATACAGAGCCTATAAATATAGACGCACCGCCGAATCCTAAGCAGCTTACCCAGCCATCGCTTATCATGGCTATAGGTCCGGCTCTTTCGATGGCACTTCCGATGGTACTTGGAAGTCTTATGACCATGTATGCTTCGCAGAAGATGGGTTATGGCGGCTCTGCTTTCATGTATACAGGCCTTGTAACAGCATTTTCTTCAGCGATCCTTGGTACGATATGGGCGCTTGTAAATATGAAAAATACAAAGAAGCGCTTTGAGGCAGAGGAAGCGTACAGAAATGAAGCTTACAGGAAGTATCTTGAAAAATGTGAAAAGAGGATACAGGAAAAATACAATAAAAATACAGCAGCACTGAGGGACAGATACAGAGCTGCGGATGAATGCTGCACTTATGACGGGCTGAATCCGAATCTTTGGAATAAAAACATTCACAGAGAGGGATTTTTGAAGGTAAGGCTTGGAGTAGGAAAGGTTCCGTTCCAGGCGGAGGTGGTAGTGCCGCAGGAGAAGTTTACCCTTATCAGTGATGAGCTTCTCGAAATGCCCGGAAAGATAAAGGAAAAGTATTCGGTCATAAATGACGTTCCGGTAACGGTCGACCTTGACCGCAGAAAGCTTGTAGGAGTAGTTGGCGGACCCCATAAAAAAGGTGCGATAAGTGTCATTCATGATATCGTTACGCAGGTAGCCGCAGGAAACAGCTATACTGACGTAAAGCTTCTTATAGTTTATGATAAAAAAGAGACCGGCTTTGAGGGAAGCTGGAATTTTGCACGCTGGCTTCCTCATGTTTGGAATGGAAACAAGAATTTCAGATATGTGGCAGACAGTAAGGAGACAGCCAGTGATGTTTTCTATGAACTGACAAAACAGCTCAGGATCAGAATGGAAGATTCAGAAGATGAGGAAAAGGATTCAGAGAAAACAGCACTGCCGCGTCCATACTATATCCTTATCCTTGCAAATCCTGAGATGCTCGAAGGAGAGGTACTTTCAAAGTATGTGCTCAAGCCTAAGCCGGAATACGGTCTTTCGACAGTTCTCTGCGTGGAAAATTATGAGGATCTGCCGAATGAGTGTGAGTTTATCATTGAAAATGATGATGAATTTCAGGGTCTTTACAATATTTATGATGATCCGGAAGACCGCACAGATATACGTTTTGATGCGATCGCACCGGCAGTACTTGAAAATTTTGCAAGGCGCATTTCAAAGCTCGAAGTAAGAGAGATGGAGAGCGGCGGAGATATACCGCAGTCCCTTACTTTCTTTGATATGTATGGAGTTCAGAAGCTTTCGGAATTCAATGTTCTGGACAGGTGGAAGAAGGACAGGACTTACGATAATATCAAAGGCCTTGTCGGTCAGAAGGCCGGCGGAGCGCCTATGTACCTTGATGTTCATGAGAAATATCACGGCCCGCATGGACTTGTGGCAGGTACTACAGGTTCCGGTAAGTCGGAAACTTTGCAGACATACATACTTTCACTGGCGATAAATTACAGCCCGGATGACGTGGGCTTTTTCGTGATCGACTATAAGGGCGGTGGAATGGCGAACCTCTTTACGGGATTACCGCATCTTATAGGTCAGATATCCAACCTTTCGGGTAATCAGGTGCATCGTGCCATGGTTGCGATAAAGAGTGAAAATGTCAGAAGACAGAGAATATTTAATGAATGTGATGTAAACAATATTAACAGCTATACGAAGCTCTATAAAAATGGTGAAGCAGAAATTCCGGTTCCGCATATGTTTATCATCATCGATGAGTTTGCGGAGCTGAAGCGTGAAGAGCCGGACTTCATGCGCCAGCTCATAAGCGTTGCCCAGGTAGGACGAAGCCTTGGCGTACACTTGATACTTGCTACGCAGAAGCCGAGCGGTACTGTAGATGATAATATCTGGTCAAACTCAAAGTTCAGGCTCTGTCTTAGAGTACAGGACAGGCAGGATTCCAACGATATGCTCCACAGGCCGGATGCAGCATATATCACGCAGGCAGGCCGATGCTATCTGCAGGTCGGTAATGACGAGATATTTGAGTTATTCCAGTCAGGATGGAGTGGTGCCCCATATAGTGAAGATATGGAGGCCAGCAGGATAATCACTGCAAAGATGCTCACTATCGACGGTCAGGCAGCGCTGGAGGGAAATCTCATGAAGCTCAGAGGCAAGTCGGCTTCTTCTGATAATAAGAAGGAGATAACCCAGCTTGATGCGGTTGTTGAGTATCTGGGAGAGGTTGCAAGGGAAAACGGCTATAATCACGGTTTCCAGCTCTGGCTCCCTGTGCTTAGGACAGCGATATACCTTGAAGAGCTTAAAAATAGTGATACTGTATGGTTTGACGGAGAAAAGTGGCCGGAATTCGGCGGTATATGGGATATGTCGGTCAATATCGGTGAATACGATGACCCTGCGAACCAGTATCAGGGCAAGGTCACACTTAATATTGCTGAGACAGGGCATGTTGCAGTATGCGGTACTGTAAGCTCCGGAAAGAGCACTTTCCTGCAGACCTATGCCTACGCCATGACACATCGCTATTCTCCGGAGGAGATAAACTTCTATGCCATTGATTTTAGTGCAAAGATGTTTTCTGCATTTGAGGGAGACCCTCACTTCGGTGGAATAATGTTTGAAGATGATGAAGAGAAGATAGATAAGTTCTTTACGATGCTCGCAGAGATAGTTAAGCAGAGAAAGGAGCTTTTCAAGGGAGGAAACTATGCCCAGTTCGTAAGAGCTCAGGGTAAGGTCACTATTCCTGCTATCGTTATCTTTATCGATAATATATCTAACTTCAGAGATAAAACTGCCAATAAATATGATGATACGCTGATGCAGCTTTCTAAGGATGGTGTTGGATATGGAATCATGCTCATGGTCACAGCAGCGGGCTTTGGTTCCATGGAACTTCCTTCGCGAATGGCAGATAACTTTAAGACTACCTTCTGTCTGCAGATGACAGATAAGTTCGCATATACTGAAATAATGCGTACTATGCACCTTGAAGTTTCTCCGGAGGTCGATGTGCGCGGACGCGGACTTGCGATGATAGATGGTCGTGTTCTGGAGTTCCAGACAGCACTTGCTATAAAAGCAGATGATGATTTCAAGCGTGGAGAGGCCATTGGAGAAGAGTGCAGACGTATGTCGGAAGGCTGGAAGGGTAAACGTGCGAAGAGCGTGCCTGAGATACCTGAAAAGCCGGTATGGTCAGACTTTGAGCAGAATGAGGATACAAGAGAGCTCATCGAGAGCAAGAGATATCTTCCGTTTGGTTATGATTCAAGATTTGCGGTTCCCTTTGGAATCGATCTGGCACGGACCTACTGTTTCCTTATTTCCGGCAAGGGACGTACAGGAAAGACGAATATGCTCAAGTGTCTTATGCTTGCGGCCAAGCTCAAGGGCGGAAAGCTTGTTTTGTTTGACTTTGATGATGAACTTGGAGCTTTTGCGGAAAAATGCGGAGCAGTCCACGTTACGACGTACAGCGAAATGTTTAAATGCTTTATGGATCTGGTGCCTACTATCAAAGAGAGAAATCAGGCAAAGCAGGAACTTGTAAAGCAGGGACTTGAGGAAGAAGAGATATTTAACTCGATGCAGAAATTCGAGAAGATATATTTCTTTGCGGCAGATCTTGCAGGCTTTATCAATAAGGTATATCACCCGGATGAGGGTGCTGACGGATGCAGTGGTTTCGTTGAAAATATCACAGACAAGGGCATACTCCACAATATGTTCTGGTTTGGGGTGCTTACACCGGAAAGGATCGGAGACAACGCCGGCCGTCAGGTGTATATTAACTTTGTCAGAGATAAAAAGGGCATACATTTCGGCGGATGCGTGGATGCACAGCGTGCGCTTGATTTTAACAATATTCCATTCCTTGAAAGGTCAAAATCGCTTAAGGCGGGAATAGGACTCATGGCCGGTTATGACGGCGATGAGGATGAGGTTGTAACAGAAAAAGTAATAGTACCTCAGGTAAAGGGGCAATAATGGTTTCAATGCTTATTATGGATACGGATAAAGCGGAGTCGGATCTGATCCGTGAAACCGTATCCGCAACAACGGTCAGAACAGGTAAGGATGATGTGTCATACCTGCTTTGTGAAAGTGAAAAAGAGCTTGATGACATTTTGAAGGTCCAGGAGCTTTTGGATCTTTCTGCAGTCGATATAGTAAATAATGATATACAATGCGCTGTTACCTTAAGATCAAAGTTTGAATCGGCAAAGATACTTCTGATAGCGGATGCTTCGATATCGCCGATGAAATATTTAAGGCCGGATATTCTTGCGTCCTCGCTTTTGCTCAGACCCTTTAAGGAAAAGGATCTGGACACAGTAATACAGGACTTTTTAGGGTCGTATTACGAAGAAGTTGAAAAGGATAGTGAGTCGCTTTTTACAGTGGAGTCGAGAAGCGGGGTCCTGAATATCCCGTATGATAAGATCATATATTTTGAAGCAAACTCTAAAAAGCTTTATGCGCGGCTGGTGGATGAAGAATATGCCTGCTATATGACGCTTGATGAGCTGTCACAGCAGGCTCCGGATTATTTTGAAAGATGTCACAGAAGCTTTATTTTTAACACGCGAAAGGTCAGGGAATACATATCGGCAGAGAATATTCTGGTGATGGAAAACGGGATCGAGATACCTATATCAAGGTCTTACCAGGCAGCAATACGAAAGAAGATGCGAAAATGAATAATAATGAGGTGGAACTGAAAACACTGATCTTCTCAGTAGCAGAGGTCTGGGCGGCACTTTTCTCGCTGAGGATAGAAAATCTGGTGATGTTTGAGGACATCAGCAGTTATCAGCCGAAGGATGAGGACATGATCTATGCACTGCGGGATATGGTCAGAAGGGAGCTGATGGAATACTCAGAGGACAAGGTCAGGCTTACAGAGCTTGGAAAGAGTTACTTTGAGCCTTTGAAGAGTGTTTTATACTGCTTTTTTGAAAATTGCAGCCAGAATCAGCGCCCGAC
>JAILMH010000028.1 GCA_024692715.1 Lachnospiraceae bacterium | reverse complement strand
AAAATGGTTATCGAAAAAAACTTAATATGCCGATAAAAGATATAAGGTATGAAAAGAAAAGCATAGCGTGGGGGAGGTATCAGTTTGAAAAATCTGATCACGAATTTTCTTATAGTATTGCTTGTGGCTTTTATCCTGGCAGCGGGGGTTGGTGCGAGTGCAGTTTATCTGAAAAACTGGCAGCAGGACCCTTTTGAATCAGATGAGAAAAGCAGTAAAAATAGATATGCTGCAGCAGAACAGGTAGGTTTTCCGGATATTTCAGATAATTCAGTGTCGGCAGATGAAGGTGAAGCAGAGTCTGTTTCCGGAGCAGAAATTTCTGAAGAAAATATGGAGGGAGTTGCGGATAATGCTTCTTCATCCTATGAAGCACCTGCGGTAGAAGCGCTTGCAATTCCGAAAAGTGTTTCTGCAAAGAGTGGTTTAGATGATGTAGAAGAGAATGTGGACACGGTTACAGATGATGTCGCAGATAAACTTGAAGACACGCTTGAAACCGGGCCTACAGGCGATGAACTGGCATTTAATTCTACAATGTATCCGTATTATCACATGCTGAATGATACGGCACAGCATGTTTACAGGCAGATATATGCCAATGCGACAGAGCTTAATGATAAATTTAAGTCGGTTGAAAATGACATTACGGCTAATGAGCTGAAAAACGCTTTTACGGCAGTGGTGTGTGATCATCCGGAGCTTTTTTACCTGGATACGGCATTTTCTGCAAAGTACAGGGAAAATGGAAATTGTATAGAACTTGATCTTGAATATAATGACACGGCTGAGAATATATCTTCTTCGAAGCAGGCTTTTGAATCGGCGGTAAGTGATGCACTTTCCGGTGCAAGGGCGCAAAGCGATGAGTATGGTAAGGAGAAAGCTGTTCATTATGCGATCGCCAAAAGGAATAAATATAATCGGAACGCAGCGATGAATCAGAGTGCATACAGCGCGCTGGTCAATGGTTCAACTGTATGTGCCGGATATTCGAGGGCATTTCAGTATTGTCTTCAGCAGCTTGGGATTCCCTGCTACTATTGCTATGGAACAGCCGGAGAAAATCATGCCTGGAATATAGTGAAGCTTGGCGACGAATATTATAACGTCGATGTTACATGGGATGATATCGATGGAGAAGATGAGGTTCAGTACAATTATTTTAATAAAAAGGACAGCGATTATGGCACCACGCACATAAGAAAAGAGCTTGCGAAATTGCTGCCGCCATGTAATGGTGAAACATACAGAAACCTTGAACCTGAAAATGAGCAGGAGGAGGAAACTCTTTCTGTATCAGATATACTTGCTATGCTTGGTAATGATGATGAGAGCAGCAGTACAGAGAGTGAGCCTACGGAAACAGAGGGAACGGTAAATAATGGCGGGACAGTTGTAATGGATCTGCCGGAAAGTCAGGAGCAAACCGAATCAGGGCCTTCAGAGGATGATGAACCGGTTTCAGATAACAAAGCAGCTGCAGCTTCGGCAAAATATCCTTCACTTGCGGACTATGGACTGACGGAAGATGATGTGATAACGGATATTGACTCGTATTATGAGGATCTGCAGGAAATGCTGGAACGCGGAGGTACCGGAAAATATCATGTTTACAGTGTCATAGAGGGTGAAGACATGTATCAGCAGTGGGCAAATGCCTATGATAAAGGACTTGTTAAAGAAAAGGTCCTTACACAGGTCGTTGATTCACTGGGGGCAACTGGAGCGAACGTGAGTGTTAAAGCCCTGAACGCCGGAGATGGAAAATATATCCTTGACCATTCTGTAGTCATTAAATGACCCATGGAACGGAGTCGTAGGTTTATAAGACAGTATTTTTTTAAAATTTAGAAAAGATATAACAAAAGTGGCATCTGTGTTTTACAGATGCCACTTGGTATTTATCAATATTTTCTATATCTTTCGTCGGGACGATGCTCAACGCGTACGCGAACGGGTTTGAGCACATATCTCTTTCCGAACAGAATCTCTTCAATAATCTTTTTTATAGTATCTAACATAAGTGTTTACCTCCGTCGGATTAAATTAACGACGTCTGCCGTTGATTAATTATATCACCATTTTGACAGATTAAAATAAACATTCTGTTAAATTTTTATTTTATACAACCTAATATTTCTTCGGCATTTTTAACGCGATCAGCCGTAGGTGGCTCGATCCCTTTGAGAGAGTAAGGAATTCCAAGCTCTTCCCACTTGAATTCGCCCATAACGTGATAAGGAAGTACCTCAACTTTTTTGACATTTGAAAGTGTATCAATAAAATCTCTCATTCTGTGAAGAGCGGCATCGTCATCTGTCCATTCCGGAACAAGAACATGGCGGAGCCATATCGGCTTGCCGATGTCAGAGAGATATCTGATGCCATCAAGGATGTTGTCATTAGGCTGTGCAACAAGCTTTTTGTGCTGTTCCGGATCAATATGTTTTATATCAACTAAAAGCAGATCTGTATATTCCATGAGTTCATTAAACTTTGAGAAAAAAGGTTCCTCTCGGGTGAATGGCTGAAGCGCAGTATCGATAGTTGTATTTATCCCACGCTTTTTAGCCTTCTTAAAGAGGTCTAAAAGGAAGTCTATCTGAAGAAGAGGTTCGCCGCCGCTGACGGTGATACCGCCTTCCTTGCCCCAGTATGCTCTGTAACGTTCTGCCATATCGAGAAGTTCATCTGCTGTTCGCATATCAGTTGTCTCAGGGTCCCAGGTATCAACGTTGTGGCAGTAACGGCACCGCATCATGCATCCCTTTACGAAGATAACAAATCTAACGCCGGGTCCATCTACAGAACCAAAAGTTTCAATGGAGTGAATTCTTCCTTTTATTGTATCGCTCATATTGTCAATCCCTCTAATCCTTCAAAATTTAATATCTTAATGCTGCTTTTTCCGCTTCGTCGTATAAGTCCCTCGTCGATCAGTTCGGTAATTTTACGGCTTACGGTTTCAGGTCTCATGCTCAGGCTTGCAGCTATGTCACTAAGCTGGAGGTCGATCGTGTCCGCGTGGTCACGCTTCTGACGATAGATAAGGAATGCAGCGAGCCTTGTTTTAGGATCTCTTGTGGAAAGAAGCAGGTTGCGTTCATTGGCGTCGTGAAGCTTGCGGCTAAGCATGGCTATAATGTTAAGAGCTACATTTGAATCACTAAGTACTTTTGTAAAATCACATTTATTGATAATGCAGATAAGTGATTTTTCAAGACAAACGGCGGAATAAGGGAACTGGCTGTCGTCAATAAGGAGTCCCTCCCAAATTGTTTCTCCCTTTGAGAAGATTCCGACTATCTGTTCCCGTCCTTCTGAGTCGTAGCGCATGAGCTTAACCCGGCCATCAAGTATGATGTAGAGTGCGTCAACGGCCTCGCCTTCGCGAAAAAGAAAACTTCCTTTACGTTTTGCCTTTCTGGTGGAATTATCGATCAGTAATTTTTTCTGAGTTCCGGGCATGCTGGAGAGGAAAGGTATCTGCTCTGCAGCAGTGTCAAAACAATCTATACTGTAAACATTTTCATCCATTGGAATCAACTCCTTTTTGATTTCGGTCAAACTATAATACTTATACCACAGCCCCGTCTTTGATTCAACTCAAAATTAAAAATAAACAGATAGTAAATTATTACAGAGAAATTTAACAATTTTGTAACATTTTTTCGTTGACGTAGATATATAGGAAACGCTATAATCAAATTTGTATGTAATAATTAATTGTTCTTGAATTAATACAAAAGAGGATTTGCTTGTATGCATAAAAAGATAATAATAGCTCTTATGTCAGGGCTTTTACTTATACCGACATCAATATATGCATCATCAAAGGTCAGATATTCTGCAGGAGCAGGATCTGTCATAGATGGTGATGTGACAACAGTGGCTGATGCAAAGTCAGCAGCGTCTGAAGAAAGTGTAGAAGAGGACTCAGAAGAAGTATCTTCATCAGAGTCTTCAGAAGAGGATTCTTCAGTGGAATCAGTTGAAAAAGCTTCAGAGTCTGAGAGTTCTTCAGAGGAGGAAGCATCATCAGAGGCAGAAGAAGAGGCTGTTCTGGCAGAAGAGATAGGCGCAGGAGCCGGATCTTCAAAATCGATCAAGACTATCGCGGAAGAAGTTGAAGAAAAGGCCGCAGCAGAGAAAGATGACCTTGCAGGTTTTGATAATCTTGGTATTGCCAAGGTTGCCGATAACCTCAATGTTCGAGAGACTGCTGAAGATGACGGCGAGGTAGTAGGTAAGATGCGTAAAAACGCAGCCTGCGAGATCATTGAGACAAAAGACGGCTGGTCACATATTAAATCGGGTTCCGTTGAAGGTTATGTTAAGGCTGATTATCTTTTAACAGGTGATGAGGCAAGAGCAAAGGCAGAAGAGGTAAAGACCATCGTAGCAAAGGTCAATACTACGACTCTTTTTGTAAGAGGTGAAGCAAGTGCTGATTCTGAGTGCCTTACAATGGTTCCTATGGATGAAGAGCTTGAGATCACAGAAGGTGAAGAGGGCGACGAATGGATCAAGGTTGCGATCGATGATGATGAAGGCTGGGTAAAGGCCGAGTACGTAAACTTTGAGACAAAGCTTGAGAAAGCCCTTTCTACTGCAGAACTTAAGTATGGCCAGGGTGTATCAGAGCTTAGAGTAAATCTTGTAAACTTCTCTAAGAAATTCCTTGGTAATCCATATGTATGGGGTGGAACATCACTTACACATGGTGCTGACTGCTCGGGTTACGTTCAGAGTGTATTCCGTAACTTTGGAATTTCGCTTCCAAGAACTTCTAGGGAGCAGGCAAGATGTGGTACCTCTATTTCTGCAAGTGAGGCAAAACCGGGAGATCTTTTCTTCTATGCGAAGTATGGACGGATCAATCACGTTGCTATTTATATTGGCGGAGGACAAGTAATCAATGCATCAAGTCCGAAGACCGGTATCAAGATCTCGAATGCATATTATAGAAAACCGGCAGCAGTAAGAAGAATAATTTCAGAGTAAATTTATTAAATAATAAATCATTAAAATCGCATGGCTCAGATCGGCCATGCGATTTTTTTGATAGCCGCATGTTTTTGTATGTGATATTAGACACATACGATGAATATAGTCTGATGTATTATGTGTCGGAAGGTAATGCTTTGGTGTTAAATCCGGCAATAAAGGGTGAAATATTTTGTGTTTGCATTATATAGGAAGTGAATTTCAAAATGACTAAAAGAAATCAATAAAATCGATGTATTATATAAAGAATACACAAAAAGGACGATGGTTTTAAATAAAAACATGCTGTATCGTACCATAATACTTGGAAAGACAAGTGTTTTAGATAAGTTAGCAAATGATAACTATTTGCAATAAAGAAAGTTAGCATCGGATAACAATTTTTTGTTAAAAAAATCACAAGTTGATTTAAATCAATGAAAGAGACTATGCTGACGTGGTAACTTAAAAACCGAAAGCAACAATAAGTTGTATACATTGAGAAGGAGCACACTATGAAGAACGAATGGCGTGGTTTCAAAGGTACAAAATGGGTTGATGAAGTAAATGTTAGAGACTTCATCCAGAATAACTATACACAGTATGACGGCGATGAGAGCTTCCTCGCAGGTCCTACTGAGGCAACAGATAAGCTCTGGGGCAGACTTCAGGAGCTCCAGAAAGAAGAGCGTTCAAAGAACGGCGTTCTTGATTGTGAAACAGAGGTAGTTCAGGGACTTACAGCATACGGCCCGGGCTACATTGACGAGTCACTTAAAGATCTTGAAAAGGTAGTTGGTCTTCAGACAGATAAGCCTCTTAAGAGAGCATTCATGCCTTACGGCGGAATCAAGATGGCTGAGCAGGCTGCAGACAGCTATGGTTACAAGGTAAACGAAAAGTTCCACAAGATCTTTACTGAGTATCACAAGACACACAATCAGGCAGTATTTGATGCATACACACCAGAGATGATGCGTGCGCGTCACAGTCACATCGTTACAGGACTTCCTGATACATACGGAAGAGGTCGTATCGTAGGTGATTACAGAAGAGTTGCTCTTTACGGTATTGATTTCCTTATTGCTGAAAAGCAGCACGATTTCGCTTACTGCGGCAGCGGTACAATGACAGATGATGTTATCCGTCAGAGAGAAGAGATCGCTGAGCAGATCAGAGCTCTCCGCGGAATGAAGGAAATGGCTAAGGTTTATGGCTACGATATTTCAAACGCAGCTTCAAACGCAAGAGAAGCTGTTCAGTGGCTGTACTTTGGATATCTTGCAGCTATCAAAACACAGAATGGTGCTGCAATGTCAGTTGGTCGTATTTCTACATTCCTTGATATCTATATCAACAGGGATATTGAAGAGGGAACTCTTACAGAGTCAGAGGCTCAGGAGCTCATCGACCACATGACAATGAAGTTCCGTATGGTTAAGTTCGCAAGAATTCCTTCATACAATGAACTTTTCTCAGGTGATCCGGTATGGGCAACACTTGAAGTCGGCGGACTTGGCATGGATGGTCGTCACATGGTCACAAAGACTGACTATAGATTCCTCCACACACTTGAGAATATGGGACCTTCACCAGAGCCAAACCTTACAGTTCTCTACTCTTCAAGACTTACAGAGAATTTCAAGAAGTATGCGGCAAAGATCTCAGTTACAACATCTTCTATCCAGTATGAGAATGATGATGTTATGCGTCCGGTATGGGGCGATGATTACAGCATTTGCTGCTGTGTATCTGCTACACAGACAGGTAAAGAGATGCAGTTCTTCGGAGCTCGTGCAAACCTTGCAAAGTGTCTTCTCTACGCTATCAACGGCGGTAAGGATGAGAAGTTCCTTGATAAGGAGGGCAAGCATATGCAGGTTGGTCCTGAGTATGCGCCTATCACATCAGAAGTTCTTGACTATGATGAGGTAATGAAGAAGTATGATGTTATGATGGATTGGCTTGCAGGCCTCTATGTAAACATCCTTAATCTTATCCAGTACATGCACGATAAGTATTACTACGAAGCAGCTGAAATGGCCCTCATCGATACAGATGTAAGAAGGACATTTGCAACAGGTATCGCAGGTTTCTCACATGTTGTAGATTCACTTTGCGCTATTAAGTATGCTAAGGTTACAACAGTTCGTGATGAGAGTGGTCTTGTTGTTGATTACAAGGTTGAGGGAGACTTCCCAAGATACGGTAACGATGATGAGAGAGCAGATGAGATCGCTGTATGGCTTCTCAAGACCTTCATGAACAAGGTAAGAAAGTATCACACATACAGAAATTCAGAGCCTACAACATCTATCCTTACAATTACATCTAACGTTGTTTATGGTAAGGCAACAGGAGCTCTTCCTGACGGACGTGAGGCATTCAAGCCATTCTCACCGGGAGCTAATCCTTCATACGGTGCTGAGCAGAGCGGTCTTCTTGCATCTCTTAACTCAGTTGCAAAGCTTCCTTACGAGTATGCCCTTGACGGAATTTCAAATACTCAGACAATGAACCCAAGTGCTCTTGGTCACTCAGATGATGAGAGAACAAAGAACCTTGTGAACGTTCTTGATGGATACTTCGATAAGGGTGCACATCACCTTAACGTTAACGTATTCGGTATCGAAAAGCTTAAGGACGCTATGGAGCATCCTGAAAAGCCTGAGTATGCTAACTTCACCATACGTGTTTCAGGATATGCTGTTAAGTTCATCGATCTTACTCGTGAGCAGCAGCTTGATGTTATCAGCAGAACATTCCACGAGCACATGTAAGAAATACTAAAGCCCGGTAACATCTTGTAAACAGGTTAAGACAGGTGCTGTCTGCATTATGCAGATGGCGCCTGTTTTTATTTGTAACAAAAAATGTATACAAACGTATTGACGACCTGGAAATAATATTGTATACTCATCAACGTCTTAAAAACATTTCGATTTTGTACAGTTCAGTACAAATTTTCACATTACAGAGTTTAGTTATGAATATTTTTAATTTATTTTGCTTTCTTACAGCAGGTTCTATTACTGATCTGAAATACAGGAAGGCTGACAACTTAATGATTTTGACTTTTTTTCTGATAGATTTATGGCTGAATCATGGAAATATCGGTCTGGAGGAAATTTTTCAAAGGGCAGCAGGCATGATCATCGTGTTTGCAGTATTATTTCCGGTATATTCAGTCGGACTTATCGGCGCCGGAGATGTGAAATTTTTAATGGCTCTCTGTATGATGACTGGAAGTGCAATCCTTCTCAAAGCTCTGGTGCCGATCACAATAACAGCAACTATCTTATGCGTTCTGATGGCAATCGCCGAAAGGAATTCAAGATCTCTTAGAATTCCAATGCTTATCCCCATTTCATTTGGTGTATTAACGGTCTTGTGTTGAAAGGATTTGATGTATGAAAGAAGAGATTTTTGTCATTTATGATAAGGATGAAAGCTATGTAAGACGGCTTATGAAGTACATAGCAAATAATTCAGTATTTCAAATTGAGATTCAGGGTTTTAGTGATATAGACCGGCTGAAGAAATATTTAGAGAATAAAGATGCAGATATGATGCTTCTGGCAGAGTCGGTTTTTGAAGATGATCCTGAGATAAAGATAAGCGGTAAAGCACTGATACTTACGGAAGAAGCTATGGAAGAGGACATTAACGGTTTCTCGGCGGTCTATAAATACCAGTCTTCGGATAATGTTTTGAGAGAAGTATTTAAGCATTATGCAGAGGAAACCTCCAGCTTTGTCAAGGCACGGAAGAACAGCAGAGTTGAGCTGATTGGCGTCATATCGCCGGTAGGAGGTGCGGGTAAAACATCATTCGCACTTGCTCTGGGGCAGGTACTTGCGGAAAAAGAAAAAGTACTTTACCTGAATCTTGAGGATTATTCTGGATTTCATCATTTGGTGAAAGGTGATAAGTCCATGACGATTGCAGAGCTTATATTCTTTTTGAAGGGAAATCGCGGGAGCTTTCCGGGAAAACTTGCCGAGACCGTGAAGCGCCTCGGAAGGCTTGATTATATTCCGCCGGCACTTTTTCCTGAGGACATCAGGACAACAGAGAGTGAAATCTGGTTAAGGCTTTTTGATGAAATAATGAAGTCTGAATATGACAAGGTGATCATTGACTTTGGAAGAGAAGAAGAATGGACGAAGGATGTGTTGGAAAATTGCAGCAGAGTTTTTCTGCCGGTAAAAAAAGACAGGCTTTCAGAGGCAAAGCTTGAGCACTTTCAGATGGTCCTTCATGTGAATAAAGAAGAAGCGCTTCTTTCTAAGCTTGAGGTGATCAGGATTCCGCAAAGCAGCGAGGTAGCTGATCTTGAGAGGCTTTCGGACAGTAGTGTCGGGCGATTTGCGGAAAACATCTATTTTAAGGGAATATCGTATGGATAAGATTAAAGAAAAGCTGCATGATGAGATCATGTTAAAGATAGATCTTTCGAGAGAGGTTACAGACGAAGAAATTGAAGAGATCATAGATGAATGCATACTTAGATGTGAGGATGGAAGTTTTCTTACCATAAAGGAAAAACTTCAGCTTCGCAGCGATCTATTTAACTCAATACGTAAAAAAGGTGTGATACAGCAGCTTATAGATGATCCGAAGGTCACAGAGATCATGGTAAATGGAACTGAAGGAATCTTTATTGAAAAGGCTGGAAAACTGTATAGGTGGGATAAGTCTTTTGAAAGCTTAGAAGAGCTCAATAACGTGATACAACAGATCGCGGCCGGGTCCAACAGAGTTGTCAATGAGGCTTCGCCTATAGTGGATGCAAGGCTGGAAAATGGATCAAGAGTGAATATTGTCATGAACTCGGTGGCATTAAACGGCCCCATATTGACGATAAGACGATTTCCGGAAAAACCGATTTGTATAGATGATCTTATCGGATTTGGGACGCTTACGACCGAGGCGGCAGAGTTTATAAGGCGGCTCGTTCTCGCGGGATATAATATCTTTGTTTCCGGAGGAACAGGAAGCGGTAAAACAACATTCTTAAATGCTATGTCTGCTTTTATACCTCCGGAAACAAGAGTCATAACCATAGAAGATTCTGCGGAGCTTCAGATAGAGGGAATCGATAATCTTGTAAAGCTTGAGACAAGGAATGCAAATGTTGAAGGCTGCGAGCCTATAACTATCAGAGATCTTATAAAAAGGTAACTAAAAATATATAAACATTATTATAATATATAATATACGTAGTACTTATAAAGGATAAGAGAATAAAGTTGATATAATAAAAAATAGACGGTATAATATAGATAGACGATAAATAAAGTTTATTTTATGGAGATAGATACCTATGAACAACGTTATTCAATTCCCTAATAGTGATGTAAAAGAGTATAGACAGAAGTGTTGTTTCATGAATAGAGCTGTTCAGGTAGAAGGAGAGGGCGGAGAACTTCAGAAGTATCCTTGTATCGTGTTGTATGAAGAAAAAACAGATATTCCTATCCTATACACAGGGCTGGAGAGATACCTTTGCCATCTGGTTAAGAGCGAGTTGTTAAATGGAAAGACGTTATCAGCTAAGGCATATGCTATTTGTCACTTTCTAAATTACATACTTAAAGAGACAGAGATTAATTCATTACACGAATGTACTCTTGAAACTGTAAGAGGTTTTCTTAAATCAATGAAGACTCGAGATGATGGAACCGAGTACAACAAGGGAACATGGCTTCGTTACAGAGATTATGTTATGGATTTTCTGCTTATGTATTACACATACAACAGAGATACACTTCCATTTCAGTATGTAGGCGAGGAATTGAAGTCGCTAACCATTGTAAAAGATGAGAAACACCATAAGAAGGCGACAATCGTACATAATGCATCGCTTCATATCTCAGCTCCAAAAACCACGCACAAGAAGAACCGTATTCTTGTAGATGGATATTTAGATTTGTTACTTTACGAAGCAAAGAAATATGAGCCAGATATAGCTCTAGGAATTGCTCTTGGTGCTTATGCAGGACTTCGTGAAGGTGAAGTGGTGAATGTTACCTGTGGTGGTATACAGACGCTTAGAAAAGGATTTGGGATGGTATCTGGTATCGAAATAGACCTGACAGATAAAGCTCCTTATTTCAAGATTTGGAACAAGAAAACAGATCCCGGCACAATTAAGAAGAATCGTACTCAAAAAGTCTACAACGATTTCATTTCAGCTATAAATGATTTGCATGAGTATCATGTGGCACTGATGGAGTCAAGAGGATTTGATACCAGTAAGGATGCTCCTTTATTTGTAAACAGGCAAGGTAATCCGATGACAGTGCAAACTTATTCAGATAGGGTGAAAAAGTTGTTTTACGAAAGATTTCTCCCATCCTTAAAGAGAACCTGTGAATTGCAAGGGACATATGCAGATAATGCAGCATTTATTGAAGCTTACGAGGCTGAATATCCGGGTGCTCATATGTTTAGACATTGGTTCACAATGTATCTACTTACAAAGGCGAGACTTACAAGCGGTGAGATTATGAAATGGCGTGGCGATTCCAGTCAAGAGTCTATGAACGATTACATTCACGAGAATGCAGATTTGATAGAGATTTTTAGGGAGAGTTCTTATACTTTTCAGTCTCAGATTTTGGAGGATATTTATTAATGTCAGATACTAAAGAGAAAAATGACAACTTAATAACTATATATAAAGCCGCTCAGTCTCTTGGTATCAAGGCAGAAGTTCTTCAGTATCAGATTGATGCAGGTAATATTGAATGCGTAGACGGAATGATATATGAATCCGTCTGCGATTCGATTTCTGAACAACAGACTACATATATCGGGATTAAAGCTTTTCTACAAAATCATGACAACGACAGATTTGAGTCCAAATATGTTAGGAATCGTAATAAATACATAGATTTCCTTGAAGATAATGCTTATTTCGGCATAGAGATTGTGGAACCAGAGAATATACTGTTTGAGCTTCCTGAACGCGAAGATTTTTATATCACAAAGGAAGATGCTCAGTTGTTTGAGTATGAAAGTGAGCTGTTCTTTGAAGAATTTGGACTTTCCGAAGAAGAAAAGGCTCGATGGATTATAAATCATTCTAAAGGTCATCCATTGACCTCCGAATATATCAAGAAATATCTAACCTACATTGAGGGCGAAGATAACATTTATACTCCATCGCTGACAGCATTCGTAAGAACTATGTTTGATATGTCAGATATAAAACAGCTTACGGATGAAGATATTGTTTCTGCAATAGAAGATGCAGATGCAGTAAGAACAAAGAACCTACTTACAGATTTCTTTAAATATGTTGCCAAGTATGAAAATGTAAAATATCACAATGTAGAGCTGAAGAAAAAGGAAAGCGATTCGGAGCCTGCATATCCTTATGAGGATTTTATAAGACTGGCAAAGATACTTTTTAATACAGATTATGAAAAAGAGCATAACCTTACACTCAAAGCTCTTGAAAACAGCAAATACATTGAACTGTGGATGTTCTTATCCTGCCATTACATATGTGGTTGGCGTTCTTCAGATATCTGTGACAGATGGGTTTATCCAGACCTTAAAAGCAATGATAATCCATTCAAAATAAATATAGATACATTAAAAGAAGATATTCTAAGCGGCAATATTTCAGATGAAACTTATGATAAAGTTGCTCTTTACGCTATCAGGCGAATCGAGATGGCATACAATGTGCCGCAGAAAACTGGACTTGGAAAATTACGGTCCGAGATTGTTCCAGAACTTAGGACATTCTTTGGAAAGTTGATTTTGATCGCTGAGTATCACCACATAGCATCAGGCGAAGGATATATGAATTCGCGCCGTGCAGCAATGTATCGTAGTTGGGTTGTTTGTAGAGATTTCTTTGGAGATGATGTGTTTGCTATTACTGGAAAACATTCATTTTCATCACGAAGACTCAACAAATCCTATTTACAGGGATTAGAGCAGTCTGCACGAGATAATGGAAATACAACTCTTGTAGCTCATGTAGTAGCATCATTTGCTCGTAATCATTCAAATATTGATACAACAGCTATTTATCTTAAAGATCACGGGCTTACAGGCGAAAGTGCTGAAATTGTCTTGTATATGATGATGCAGAGAGGCGTATTCAGCGTTTCACTTTATAATGCATTAATTGCAGCTTATCCTGAAGCATTTGAGAATCTGTCAGCTAAAGAACAGACAGCAATCATGGAAAAAATACCATTATCAGCATATGAACTGGAAACAGTAGGAACCGCACTCATAGCTTCAGATAGAATGGCAGAGGTATTTACAGAAGGTAAAACTGAAGAACCTACTGAAATTCTTAAAGCTATGTTTGCTATCGCTCAAGGAAAAGGCAAAGGTAAAGATGCAGGTATTTACTGTAAGAAGAAGGCTTTAGGATATGTATGTGAGAATCCTACATATGAATCATGTTTAGCCAACCTTTGTCCATATCATGTGTTTACAAGCGATGGTGTTCCTGCTCTTGTGAAGGTAATTAAAGAGTATCAGCTAAAGGAACTTACAACCGGGAATAAGAAATATGGAATAGCACTTAAAACAAAGATTATTCCTGCATTTCAAGATATTATAAATGCAGTCATTAAAGAAATGTCTGAGGAAGATAAAGCGGGAACAAAGAAACTGATTGAGGAGGCTCTGAATGGATAATCTATTACGAAAAATTGAATCTGATGAAGTGGTTGTCTATACAGACCAAGTTTACAGTATCGATGTCTTAAATAAATGTCGTGAAATACATAAAAAGCTTGTAGATGAAGGAAAAATTGAAGGTGATTTTGATTCTGACAAGTGGATGGGATATTCAGGTGTAAAGAAGTTCGGAATGGACTTTGCTATGGATATTATTCTTTACAAGAAACATATCGGAAAAGAGTTCGGCATCACAGCAGAGACAATGAAAAATATGCTTCGTTGCTATGCTATTTACTGTAATGGAATTTATGTTTATCAGACGATTGCAAGAGAAAAAATAGGCATTGTAAAAGACTTCCTGCTTAAATACAAAGATAAGGATTTTAAACTCACAACGACAGGTATTACTACGGTTGAAGACTTTCTAGGATTTATTGGTACTCCAGACAGGCAGATAGAGCAGATTATTTCCAATATCAGGCTTCTTAAAAATAATGAGAAAACTCAAAGAGAATTGTCTCCGATTATCAATTATCTTGTTATTGAAAATGAGATAAACCATATTTATAGAGAATGCTGCGATGATGAAATATTTAAAAAGTGGTTTCCAATTTATTTCTGGGTAAATATTACTTTTATATTACCACTGAGAGCCACCGAGATGCTTCTTACGCCTAAGAAATGTATTTATAGGGAAAACAATAAGACATTCCTTAGAATACGCCGCACAAGGCTTAAAAAAGGAACAAGAACAGTCTATTACGATGTAAATAAGGATTACAAAGAGTTTACATATGAAATTCCTGATACAGAGGTTATCCGTAATATTGAAAGATATATGGAAATGACAGATTCACAGGACAGACGATTCCTATTTGAATATAACGGATTAATGATAAATGACATGTTTTCATTGCAGGCGTTTAATCATCTCGTAGCAGCATTTGTTGAGGAACATATTATTGGCAATAGCAGATACGATTTCGCTAAATATGCTACTGGAATCGCAGAATTTGAGCCTGTTACGGCAGGTGATAGCAGACCGATTGCCATGGCTAATCTTTACTTTCAAAAGTCTGGAGAAGATATATGCAGACAGCTTGCAGACCATATAAGTATCAATACCAGTTCTGGATACTATACAAATATTTCAGAAACAATATGGGCTTCATCAGTAGTTCAGCTTCAGAAAAAGCTTGATTATGAATGGAGATATTCTACGGAACAATATGAACAAAGTAATTCAATGGCAGTTGATACAGGCAAATCAGTTTGTACTTCTCATAAGAGAATGCTTGATGAAGAAAATCTTGATGATTGCGTAGAACAGGGACATCTAGCTGACTGCATGGGTTGTAAATTCTATAGACCTACTAAATCTGAATTAGAGGCGTTTATGAGTTCTCAGCAGAAAAAGGCAGATGACAGTGCTAAACGTGTTATCGAATTTATGAATAATACTATGAGCATTAAAAATAAAAATTTGACTATAGAAGAAGTATTCTTATCGGTTCAGACAGATGCAACAAGATATCGTATGGGTTGCAACATCAAAGCAGAGGAGAAATTAGAGGAATGGCAAAGACTCAAAAGTATTCAGAAGATCAGCTATTAGAGGCGGTAATTAAGTTTTCTGAAATAGAAAAGAAAAAGATAAAAGCTACAGAGTTAGCTGATTGGTGTAGACGCAACATTGAAGGACTAGAAGAAGTTAGGGATTATCATTTTACTCGTTCCATTAAGGAAAAAGATGAAAAGACAGGTAAGATGATTGAACGTCCGAAGCTTTGTACATTGAAGATTGAGGAAATCAATAAATCTCGTAGCCTTACAGTTAGCATTAACACAAATCTTCTTCTCCGTGCATCAAATATTGATGCATTTATGGAACAGCCTGAAGCAGCAAAAAGAAAGATGATTGTTGAGACCAGAGAAACTGTAGACAAACTTCTTGCTCGTAATGGAAATATCACACGAGATAATGAAGCATTAAGAGCTGAAAATAAATCTATGAAATCTGACATATTAATTATGACAGATAAAATAGATGCTCTTAAAAAAGCACAGGATAAACTGATTAAGCAAGTATCATATTTAATGAAAGTGACTGATGAGACTACAAGAAAAGAGATGCTTGCTCAGATGGGTATTGAAGATGAATCGGCTGATTTGAATACATACTCGGAGAGTTTACAACAGGAGTTATCTGAAGTGATGGATATCAATAAATCGCTTAGAAAGTATTTGTCGGAAACAGATAATATGCCTACCACAAAAGAAAAAACAAATAACATTACCGATGTGATTATGAAGGGAATACAGATTTAGGATGGAAATAGAAAATACTTTAGCTTTTCATAATCCCGAATTAATTGAAGAATGGCATCCATTCCTAAATGGTGATAAAACTCCATACAATACTTCTTACGGAAGTGGTTATAAAGCATGGTGGATCTTGCATTATAAAGATATTCGAACAGGAAAAGAGTTTTGTTTCGAATGGAAATCCGCCGTTTATCATAGGAGCAAAGGTGAAAAATGTCCATATCTGTCAGGAAAGAAAATATATGTAGGGTTTAATGATTTCGCATCTATTTGTCCTGAATTAAGTAAACAATTTAACTCAAAGAAAAATAAGGGATTAACAGCAGAAGAAATTTTTGCGTTTTCAAATAAAAAATATTGGTGGATATATCCATATGATGATATTGATACAGGCAAACATTTCGACTTTGAATGGGAAGCTACTCCGGCATCAAGAATAGCAAATCAGGGATGTCCGTTTTTATCTAATCAGAGACTTTGGAAAGGGTTTAATGATTTAAAAACAAGATACCCTCGCATTGCTTCTGAATGGAATTACAAAAAGAATAAAAATAAGCCAGAAGATTATATGCCAAATTCAAAAGCAAAAGTATGGTGGCTATATCCATATTATAACCCTGTTACATGTGAGCATATTGATTTTGAATGGGAAGCAAAAATCACTAATAGAGTACAAGACAATGGTGGTTGTCCATTTCTATCAAATAATGCAGTTTGGGAAGGGTTTAATGATTTGGCTACAAAAAGACCAGACTTAGCACTTGAGTGGGATTATAAAAAGAATCACAAGGAAAACCCTACCACTATTACCCTATATTCGAATAAAAAACGATGGTGGATATGTCCAAAATGTAATAATTCGTGGTATGCCTCTCCTGCTAAAAGAGCAATGGGACAAGAATGTAAATGTAATAGTAAATATTTAAGATAAAGGATATTTATGGGGAAGAAGATAGAAATCACAAAGGAAAACTGCATAGCAACAACACATCCACAGATTGCTGCACAGTGGCACCCTACATTAAATGGGGAATTAACGCCTTATGATGTAAGAGAAGGTTCTACTGACAGAGTATGGTGGCTTTGTGATAGAGGTCACGAGTGGAGAACAGAAGTAAGGGTTAGATGCCAAAGAAATAATGGGTGTCCTTACTGTAATGGCAGATATGTTGTTAAAGGCGAGACAGACCTTGAATCACAAAGACCAGACTTGGTAAAAGAATGGGACTTTGAAGAGAATGGTGATTATACACCGGATAAAGCATCAATTTATTCTCCACGAAAAGTAGGTTGGATTTGTAGTAAAGGGCATAAATGGATTGCCGCTATTGGAAAGAGAACGCAGAGAAATCAAGGGTGTCCTTACTGTTCTGGTCGTAGAGCCATTCCTGGCGAAACAGACATTGCCACAACGAATCCAGAATTAATGTCTTTATGGGATTATGAAAAGAATGCTGAAGAAGGTATTTATCCTGAAAAAATAAAGTCACATTCTGATATAAAGACATGGTGGAAATGTGAAAAGGGACATTCTTGGCAAACAATGACTAAACATCTTACAAGGGGTCGTAGATGTCCATACTGCGTTAATCATAAAATTATACCTGGGAAAAATGATTTTAAAACGTTAGCACCGCCAAAATTACTAGAACAATGGAATTATGATAAAAATTCCATCAAACCAAATCAAATAGCATTAAGATATAGCAAGCCTATATGGTGGAAATGCGAAAAAGGACATGAATGGAAGAGTTCTCCAGATAATAGATTTAAACATACTCCTTTTTCACAATGTCCATATTGTGCTGGACAATACGTTATCAAAGGTGAAACTGATTTAAGAACTAAATTTCCAGAAATATTAGAAGATTTTAATTATGAAAGAAATAGGAAAACCCCAGACGAAATCCATTGGGGGACACCTAAAAAGGTGTGGTGGAAATGCCATAAGTGTGAATATGAATGGCGATGCGGAGTGGCAAACCGTACTAAAAATGGATCTGGATGTCCACGATGCAATGGAAAAATACGGTAGTGAGGTGATTTTATTTGGCAAATGTACTAATTATAAATGAGAAACCTAGCGTTAGCATGGAATTCGCAAAAGCGTTAGGGGTTAAACAAACGGAAAAACATGATGGTTACATAGAAGGGTACTCGGATTTTTTTGGATGTACTATTTGGATTACATGGGCAATAGGGCATTTAGTAACTCTTTCATATCCAGAAACTTATGATGAAAAATACAAAAATTGGAATATGGCAGACTTACCTTTTTTACCTGAAAAATATTTGTATGAGGTTATTCCATCAGTAAAAAAACAATTTCAAGTTGTAAAAAAATTATTAAATTCGGTTGGAGCTTCGGAGATAGATAAAAAAGAAAAATCGACGTTATCAGAGGATAAAAAATTTTTGGTTCCAAGTAGTTCATTGAGGATGAGACCTGACAGGATCATCGTCGGAGAAGTCAGGGACGGAGCTGCGTTTGACTTTCTTCAGGCTGCGAATACAGGACATGACGGCAGTCTGTGTACAGGACATGCAAACAGTGCGGAAGATATGATTTCCAGATTAGAAATGATGACGCTTATGGGCGAGAGTATACCGCTTGAAGCGATACGACGCCAGATTGCCTCTGCGGTTGACATAATTATACATCTTGGAAGACTTAAGGATAAAAGCCGAAAGGTTTTAGAAATCACGGAATTATCCGGTTTTGAGAAAGGTGAGATAGTAATGAATCCGATATATAAATTCGATGGTGAAACGCTGAGACATGTCGGTGAGCTTAAAAATTGCCTGAAGCTTGAGAGGATGGGACTTTGAATTATAGGGAATATCAGTTTAACAGAGCTGAACTTATTCAGAATCTGATCACAGGAGAGCTATTGATCGCAGCTGCGTTATGGACTTTTTACAGGAACATCGTTGTCGTTATACTAGGGTCGCCTCTGCTTTACTTATTTATAAAATACAGAAAAAGGATATGTGCGGAAAAGGCAAGAGAGACATTGTCTATGGAATTTCGTGAAGCTCTGATCGCAGTGCAGGCAGCGCTGAATGCAGGATATTCTATTGAAAATGCATTTATCGAGGCGGGGCATGATATGGATGTCATGTATGGAAAAGATTCCATGATAGCGAAAGAATTTTGCGTGCTCGTGCACAGACTTAGATCAAACGAGCGGCTGGAGTATATTTTGATGGATTTCGGACTTCGCAGCGGTGTTGAAGATATTAAAGACTTTGCAGAAATATTTGCAGTTGCTAAACGCAGCGGAGGAAATCTTACAGGAATTATAAACAGAGCCGCGGGAATGATAAGTGAGCGGATGGAAGTCAATAGGGAGATCTCCGTAATGATAAGTGCGAAGCGTTATGAGAGTAGGATAATGGATATTGTTCCCTTTGGAATCATAGTTTACATAACGCAAACCTCCCCGGAAATTTCAGGAATTTTATATAACAATGTCGGTGGAGTCATTATGATGACGGTCTGTCTTGCGGCATATCTTACAGCCTTCTGGCTGGCAGAAAAAATCGTGACCATTCAGGTCTGAGGAAAATCAGTGATTATATTTAACATTTTAATATTTTTGATTTTTATAGCACTTTTTGCCGTTTCTGCAAAGCGTGGAAAACGCAAAAGTGAAGAGTCATTCTTAAAAAGACTTTTTGCTGATGGGGCTGAATATATTGTTTTGCGGATTCCTATCGGAAGTGGGGAAATGAGGCATAAGCAGAGAATGCTCAACCCTTCGGAAGATCCCGAAAGTGCTTCAAAGAAATTCTGGTGCAGGATCACAGCGGAAGCACTGATGATTTTGTTTGCCGGTAATCTGCTTAGTTTTATAGTAGGGATTCAAAGCGTTGATTCCGGAAAATTAATGAATAGTATCTCTAGAAACAGTTATGGAAAAGGTGATCAGATAGTTTCGATGGAGGTTAAGTCCTCCGGTAGGCGGCTTAAAGATCCGATCGATTTCAAAGTCAGTGAAAGAAAATATACAGAAGACGAGATTCAGTCGATCTTTAAGGAGATCAAGGAGGCGCTCCCCAAGATAATGCTTGCAGAAAACCGGGCTTCATCCCATGTGGATTCGGATTTGAATTTTGTAAAGAGCTATAAAAGCTATCCTGTTGAAATTGAATGGTACCCTGACAATTTTGAATGCGTAAACAGTGAAGGAAAAATTGATGAGGATCTTGACGATGAAGCCGGAGTTCGCATCAATATCAGGGCCAGTCTGGTCTATGAAAATTTTTATGATGATATCAATATGCCTGTAACGGTCTTTCCGAGGAGACGTACAGGAGAAGAAAAGCTTAGATTTGAGATAAGGAAAGCGCTCGAAAAAGCAGATAAGGCCTCGGAATCAGAGGATAAAGTTATTCTTCCGGAGAAAGCCGGAGAAAATGAAGTTAGCTTTTTTAATCCGGTGGCAAAAACCGGGATGCTCTTTCTTTTGTTATCGGTCATGGCTTCTGCAGGGATCATCGCAGGGAGAAATGATGAGATCAAGAAAGGACTGCTCAACAGAGAGCAGCAGATGAAGGCAGATTATCCTAAGATAGTGAGCAGACTGGCGCTGCTCCTTGGAGCAGGGATGACAATAAGAGGCGCATTTGAAAAAACGGCGGCTGATTATGAAAAGGATAGAAAAATGAAAAAGGGTGAGATCCATTATGCCTATGAGGAGATGCTGATCACGGTCAGGCTTATGAAGAGCGGAACCGGTGAAATGACGGCTTATCAGGAATTTGGAGCTCGCTCCGGGGTGGCTGAGTATCGAAAACTTGGGACGATGTTAAGCCAAAATCTAAAAAAGGGAAGCTCAGGCATTTTAGCTTTGCTTGAATATGAAGCGGCAAATGCCTTTGAAAATAGAAAAAGTGAAGCAAGGCGTCTGGGTGAGGAAGCAGGAACAAAGCTGCTTCTGCCGATGGGAATAATGTTACTGATAGTGCTATTGATAATTCTTGTTCCATCGGTCATGTCTTTTGGTTTTTGAAAGGAGGTGAGGTCATGTTAGTACGTTTTTTTAAGGAAGAAGATGCAGTAGGAACAGTTGAGATCATTCTTATTCTCGTAGTTCTTATCGCGCTTGTAACGCTTTTTAAGAAGCAGATCACAAGTCTTGTTGAATATCTTCTTGGCAATGTTATCAAGAATGCCAAGGCAGTCTGAAATTTTCCGTCAGCTTAAGAAAGGAGTGGCGATGTACAAGGGATCAATAACATTATTTATGTCACTTATTTTGGGATTAATTTTATCACTTGTACTTACTGTAGTTGACAGTGCAAGGTTCAGTGCAGAAAAAATGCGCATTGAAATGGCTATGGATATGGGTCTTATTTCAACCTTTGCCGAGTATAACAGAGAGTTGCTTGAGACCTACGATCTCGCGTACATCGACACAACCTATGGGAACAGTGTTCCTTCTCTAAAAGAAACTTCCATGCATCTAAAAGAATATATGGATTATAATCTGCACCCCTCCCGTGGATTTAATTTTACGGGAGCAGGTGATTTCTATGGCCTTAGAATAAAAGATGCTGAAGCAGATCTGCCTTCCAGAGCTACAGATAATGGCGGACGGGTATTTAAGCGTCAAGCTATCGAGGCGGTCAAGGATATGTATGGAGTAGGGATCGTCGAAGATCTGCAGAGACTGTCTAAGGATTATAAAGATAGCGGGATAACCAGAGAAGACCTTGATGCAAGAAGAGAAAAAATCAATAAAAAGCTGGAAGGTGCAGACATAGGAAGTGATGTAAAGAAATACAAAAAAACTTATGATATGCACTCCGGGCTGATAGCAAGGTCGATCTATGGACCATTTGTAAAACCATCACATAAAAAACTTGAACTGGAAGGGCTTGCCTCGTACAGGGAAAATATTGATGGGATAGGAATGGTCAAAGCGAGATATGATCCAGACTCTTTTTTGAGCAATGCTCTTTATACTGAGTATTTATCAAAGAAATTCAAGAACTACAGCGAAGGTTCAGATGAGAGCTTTTATGAGCAGGAATATATTCTGAACGGGAAAAATACAGATACAGCAAATCTCAGATGTACTGTTGAGAAGCTTTTTGCCATGAGGGCAGCTTCTAATACGATGATGATCTTTAGAGATTCTGAGAAACATGACGAGGCAGTCGTGCTTGCAACACCTATAGCGGCGGCAGTTGCTGCGGCATCAGGGGTTGACATAACAGAACCACTGGCGGCATTTTTTATGATCTGTTGGTCAACATCAGAGGCTGTACTGGATGTGAGAACATTGCTTGCAGGGGGGAAAATCCCACTTGTTAAGAAAAGTGACGAGTGGAGATTATCTACGATTCTTAAAGTTCCGCTCACTATTGCTTTGAAAGGAGAAAGCGATGGTGAAGGGCTTGGATACAGTGAGTACCTGAAACTCATGATGCTTATAGAAAATGAAACACATCCGACTCAGATGACGATGAGAGCTATGGATATGATTGAAATGAATATCAGACATACTGCCGGAAATGAGCATTTCAGGATGGACGGATGTATAGAGTTTCTTGAAGCTGATGCGGAGATCATCGATACCGCAGGAAGGAAACTCACCATAAGAAGAAGCTACAGTTATATGCCGGTCATTGAATAAAAGGAGCTGCGGACAGATGACCTTTTCGGGAATAAATAAAGAAAATAAGTTTATAAAAAAGTATCTCCCAAACCCAAAATCCAAAGAAATTATTAACGAGAACCCCGAACATTACAATTCGTTACCGGGAAGGGCATCTGTCTGTGGTTCCTTTAAGGGATCGATGACCGTTGAAGCGGCTATCGTACTTCCGCTGTTTCTCATGTGTATGCTGACGCTGCTCTATGTTACGGAGGTTATGCGTCAGTCAGGAGAAAAGCAGCAGCGTCTCATGAATGCAGCAGTACTTGCGAGCACAGCGGCATATTCTATAGAGGACAGACTTAATAAAAATCAGGTAATAGATCTTTTTGAAATCTGGAAATCTGATATACCATTTGCGCCGAAGGGAGTTCCTGACTTAAAGATAATCGACAGAGCAAGAGTCAAGGCTTTTACCGGATATGATAATACCCGTGGAGGTCGTGGTTCGGCAGAAGATGACGAAATAGTTTACATAACGCCATTTGGCGAGGTATATCATACGCACAGGAATTGCAGGCATCTTAAGCTGAACATCATGGAGATAAGCAGATCTGAGATTTCTTCAAAGAGAAATAATGGCGGAGGAAAATATTATCCTTGCGAATTCTGTGGGAGCAGAGGCGGCAATAAGACTTTTATTACCGATGATGGAGACAGATGGCATACTACAAAAGAATGTCCGGGATTAAAGAGAGGAATTCGTGAGGTGCCTTTGTCAGAAGTCGAAGGAATGAGGAAATGCGCAGATTGTGGAGAATGAAATTATGTTAACAAGATTGGTAATGCTTTTGATGCTGCTTGTATGCGCGGCTACGGATATAAAAGAGAAAAAAATATATGGCAGAGTTTTAATTATTTTTTTGATCGCAGGGATTGCAGTTTCGTGGGATACAGGAATTTCTGTGATAAGCAGTCTGCTTGGAATGGCTCTTGGCGGCGGGGTGATCCTGCTGTCTATAGTTACACATGAAAAAATAGGCTTTGGTGATGGATTGGTACTTATAGTGACCGGAGCGGTACTTGGCGTTTTTGAGAACATGATATTGCTTACGGCAGGAAGTTTTCTGGCGGCCGCAGTGTCAGTTTTTCTGATGCTTTCCGGAAAAGGAAACAGGGAAACAGAGTTGGCGTTTATACCGTTCATGGTACTTCCGGAAGTCGTACTTCTTATAGGTGGATCATGCTGAAGGATAAATTTAAGGGTTATTACACAGTAGAGGCTGCAATGCTGATGCCGATACTGCTGACGTGTATTTTGCTCGTCATGTACCTCAGTTTTTACGTGCATGATAAATGCGTTTTGGACAGTGTCTGTTATCAGGCTGCGTTAAGGGGCGGCATGGTCACGGACCCGGAGGTGGACCCTACGGGGAAAGCTGAAGCTGCAGCAAGAGAGCTTTTGGAAAAAAGGCTTATTATAGCCAGAAATACTGTAATTAAAGTTGATAAGACTATGTTTGAGATAAGGGTAAAGGGAAGTGCAGATTTCGTGATCCCGAAGGGGATAGTTCTGATCCCTGAGCTCAGAAAGAGCGGAATTAAAATTACTGCTGACAAAAAATACTTAAGGATTCAGCCGATTGAAGCGGTACGCGCACTAAGAGCAGGAAAGAGTGTTAAGCAGATTCTTGATAACAGGAAAGGCAGAGAAGAATGAATGCGATCATCAGGCAGGAAAACCGAAAGAAATATTTATTGATAAAAAGAGAGCGTTTGGATAACGATTATAGAGAGCGAATGCTTAAAAATAACAATATTTCAGGAGTTATAAAGACCCGGACAGAAAATTTTAACGGGGAGGAATTCTGGTCTCTTGAAATAGGAGCGATGAGGAGTCTTACAGAGAAGTTTGACGGCGGTAAGATGCGATATCCTGAGCTGAAAAACTTTTTTAATGGATATGCAGAACTATTAAAAATGCTGGATGAATATCTGCTGAGTGATACTGAACTTATCTATGAGCCTGAATATATTTACTGGGATGAAGATAGGAACATGCCGCTTTTTGGATATATTCCGGGGAAGGATTCAGGAGATGGCGAGGCGGCACTGGCAGAATTCCTGGTAGAGGCAGCAGACCAGAAGGATTTGGAGGCCGTTAAGCTTGCAGGGCAGTTCTTTAATGATGTATGCGAGGGGACAGTTTCACTTGAAAAACTTATAGGGAAGGAGCGTTCAGCGATAACGGAGATCCCGATCATAAAGATGCCGGAATTCAGAGGTGATGAGCGCAGTATTGCTTCCGGGCCGGAGGTCAATATCCGAAAGATCGAATATGAAACTCCTGAGAGTGGGAGCATGGAAAGGGCTGAAAAGAAAAATACCAGAAATGGGATCATCATTTGTGCGCTTATGACGCTGCTTGCGGCTGGATGTTATGCGGCTGTACTTTTCGACCCGGACATTTTGACAGCTCTTGGTTTTTCGGAAGACGATTATCTGACTGCGGGAGCGATAATAGCAGTATTTTTCGCAGTGGCGATGATCGCAGTGATACATCTTTACAAAAGACGAAATGCTGAATGCGAAGAAAAAGGGATATTTGAAAATAATGAGGAGCAATACAGAGAATACCGAAGCGACTATCTCGAGAATGCGATGCAGAGACAGGGAGCGGAAATTAAGGCAGAAAAGAGCTATGGAACGAATTACTTCCAAGAAAATGAAGCTGGGGAAGAGACAGTTCTTTTGAACGACTGTGTGAGGAGCAGCGGAGAGCTGCATCTGGTGGGAATGGTAAATGGTGAAAATGTCGATCTTTCGGTAAATGACGAGACTTATACCATAGGAAAGCTGCAGGGCAGAGTTCAAGGATTTATAAATGACAGGAGCGTCAGCAGGATTCATGCATGTATCAGGCGTAATTCCGGAAGGTATTTTTTATGTGATCTGAATTCCACCAATGGAACCTGTGTTAATGACAGAAAACTTGAGCGTGATGAGAACGCAGAGATATGTGCAGGAGACATAATCAAATTTGCACATGTCACTATGAAGGTTGTTGTCTGAGAAGGGAAGAATTCAGCTCAAATGCGGAATTCTGTACGAAAACAAATTCATTGCTAAAGTTTCCGGCAAAGTGTAAAATTGAAGTAGTATCGCAATTTATGCATCCGGAGGAGTAAAACTTGAAAGAAAAAATTGCGGCAGTTCTTGCTGCACATAATTATACAGAGATACAATCCAATTCAAGGGATATAAATGTATTTTTCAGGAATGACGGGACGCTCATAATGGCAGTTATGATACTCGATACCAGAACTATGATCCTCTCATTGGAAAATTACAATAAGCTTAAGAATCAGATATATCAGATGTTTTTGGATAAAGGGTATGTTCGTGTAAAAATTCTTTCGCTCGTTATAGTTGGAAATCCTGCCAATGGAAGAAATATTGCAGTAAACGATGATTATTCATGGCTGATAGATGCATCCTCAATGAGGCTTCTGGCCTATGAAAATCAGCTTGGTGATTATGATACATTAAGGATTCCGCTGGAGAACATGCTGGAAACCGAGTACGAAAAAAAATATAATGCGGAAAAGCTCACAGTGTGGAAGGGTCTCGGAAGGCTTTTATGGTTTTCGAAGAGTCCTGTAACTGTCGTATTGATTCTGATAAATATAATAGTTTTTATATGGCTCTCAGCTTTTGGAAGTACGATGGATGTGTCATATATGATGCAGAGCGGAGCGATGTATCCGCCGTACATTACAGAAAACGGTGAAATTTACAGGCTTTTTACCTGTATGTTCATGCATTTCGGGCTTGAGCATCTGG
Organism: Lachnospiraceae bacterium; assembly: GCA_024692715.1. Lineage (GTDB taxonomy): Bacteria > Bacillota > Clostridia > Lachnospirales > Lachnospiraceae > NK4A144. The sequence goes on along the minus strand of JAILMH010000028.1, from coordinate 3,921 downwards.
CGGCAAATATGCTTTCTCTCTATGTATTTGGAAGCAATGTAGAGGAGGCACTTGGAAAGCCGAGGTATCTGGCGCTTTATATACTCAGCGGTCTGCTTGGAAATGCTGCATCACTTTATTTTCACCTTATTATGGATGTGGATGTCGTATCTGCCGGTGCCAGTGGGGCTATATTCGGAGTGATAGGAGCACTATTTGCGGCTGTTATCCTGGATAGAAAAAGATTTAAGACATTTACACCATTGAAGGTGGCATTTATAGTCGGGTACAGTATTTTTGCAGGAATAACGGGAACAGGTATTGATAATTCAGCTCATATAGGAGGACTTGTCGCAGGTTTTTTACTTGGATGTATTCTCTATAAAAGGGACAAAATCAAGCAGTGAAGGGGTTTCGCTGAATAGGGCAGCGGGATAGCTTAAGGAGAGGATTATGAAGATAAATATTTATTATGGCGGCCGTGGAATCATGGGGGATCCCACATTATTTGTGTTATCTAAGATGCAGAAGGTTTTTGATGAACTTAATATAAAAACCGAACGGTATGATCTGCATGATGAAAAGCGGAATATTATTTCTTTGCCAAGCACATTGAATGATGCTGACGGAGTCATACTTGCAACAACTATTGAATGGTATGGTATCGGCGGATATATGGCTGAGTTTCTTGATGCCTGCTGGTTTTATGGAAATAAAGACAAGATATCAAATATCTATATGTGTCCGATAGTTATGTCAACTACTTACGGAGAACGTCAGGGTCAGCTCACATTGGAGTCCGCATGGGATATGCTCGGAGGTAAGACGATTTCAGGACTTACAGGTTATGTGAAAGATTCGATCTCCTTTGAGATGAATACGAGCTATATAAATACGATCGAGAAAACTGCTGAGAATTTCTACAGAAATGTTTCAAGACATGCGCAGGTGCTTCCGGCTAGCAATAAGGAAGTCAAGGCGATGGTCGCAGCAACAGAGGTGATAGATCTTACTCCTCAGGAAACCGAGCAGCTTTCAAAGTATGCGTCTGATGAGAATTATGTGCAGACACAGAAAGAGGATATAAGGCATCTGACAGATCATTTTAAGTCACTTCTTAAATATGACGGACTTGGCGAAGAGGATGCTGCAATAGATAAATTCAAAAAGAGATTTGTTGGAAGAAAGGGTGCTGAGGCAACCTATAAATTTGAGGTTAAGGAATTCAGCAAGCCTATAAGTGTTGAGATCAAGGATACCACACTTAGCTGTACAAATCTTCCGATCGATTCACCGCAGGTGGTCTGCCATATCAGTAAAGATAAATTAATGTCGATCCTTGAGGGAAACGGAAGTTTTCAGGAGGCATTTATGGCAGGAGAGATGCAGGTAAAGGGGGATTTTGCCATGCTTAAAGCGCTGGATGAGCTTTTCCCTGAACCTAATGAATTGTTGAAAATGTTATAGAAATGATAGCGGGACTGTGAATTTTCACAGTCCCGTTTTTTACGTCGTTCCTTTGAATTTTTTGAAGTAATGAAGCCAGATCAGCATAAGTGGTATTGTTGTGACTATCCATGAGATAGGGAAGCAGAGGTAAAGTGCAGGAAGTGTATGCACTGCACGGAATATTGTTGCAATGTAGAGAAGACGGACTCCGACTACACCTATCAGCATTACAACTGTAGGAGTTGTGCTGTGTCCCATACCTCTCATTGAGGCGGCCGGAACGTCCAGTATGGCGTTTATAAATAGCCAGAGCACGACATAGCACATTCGTATCATACCAACCTCGACTACGCCCGGATCGTTGGTGTAGAAAGAAAGGAAGAATTCGCCGAATTTCCAGAGTATTGAGCAGGTGCTGAATGCAACTATAAATTCCAGAGCGACGATGATATTAAATACATCGCGGATACGCTTTTTCTCTCCGGCTCCGGCGCACTGGGAGGAAAAGGTTATACAGCTTTCTGAAAATGACATCATACCAATGTAAACAAAGCTCTCGATATTTGCCGCAGCGCTGTTTCCGGCAACAGCAACTGATCCGAAGCTGTTGATCGATGACTGGACAGCTATGTTGGAAATTGACCACATCATTGTCTGAAAGCCTGCCGGAACACCGATCTGCATGATCTTCAGCAGCAGATGTCTGTCAGGTGTAAGACGATCGGGATAAAGTCTGGTACTGTCTTTCTGCCGCATAAGCGAACGGGTTATAAGTATCGCAGATACGGTCTCAGAGATGACTGTAGCGATGGCAACACCGGATACACCCATTTTGAGCCCTATGACAAATACGAGATTCAGGAGGATATTTATCACTCCGGAAACTGTCATGTAGATGGTGGGGCCGACAGTGTCTCCCTTTGATCTGAGTATCGCCGAACCGAAGTTATAGATCAGCAGCGGGATGCTTCCGGCAAAGTAGATCTGCATATAGAGAGTACTCTGGTCTATGATGTTTTCAGGGGTGCCCATCCATGTGAGGAAGGTTTTTGAAAGGAAAAGCCCGACTATAGTGAGTATCACGCCTCCGGCGATGGCCAGGAAATAAGATGTGTGAACTGAGGTCGAGATCCTTTCTTTTTCTCTTTTTCCGATCTGCATGGCAATAATGATATTGGCGCCTGTGGCTAAGCCGTTGAACATGGCTATCAGCAGATTGACTATGGGTCCTGTCGCACCTACGGCAGCAAGAGCCTCCTGACCGGAAAATTTACCGACAACTATTGTATCTGCAGCATTAAAGGCAATCTGCAGCAGATTTGAAAACAGAAGCGGAAGTGAGAATATAAAAATATTTTTTAATAATGGACCATGGATCATATCCATGTCAGAATTTAATATAGATAATTTTTTCATAATGTCTTTAAGAGTAACACGATTGTTACCGGCTCGCAAACACTTGAAATGCTGTGTTAATGCTTTATTATGTTAAAGTGCCGGCAGTAAAAAAGAGGCTTTGAGCAGGGTTTATGCTCAAAGCCTCCGGTGTATTTAATTTTATACGTCAGATTTTGAAGAATTCAAGTTCCTTCTTGATCTCTACAGCGGACTCAGAAACAACATCTGCGCCATCACTTACGCCCTGACTCTCCTCGGCTACACGCTGTGCGCTTTCAGCGAGGTTCTCAACAGTAGCGGAGATCTCCTCTGAGCTCGCTGACTGCTCTTCTGAGATTGCGGCAACGGAAGAAGCAATACCATCAACGTTGCTCATCATCTTGATCATATCCTTAATAGTAGAGCTTGTTGTGCTCAGGTCATTAAAGATCTTTTCAAAGGTCTCACCGGCTGTTGTAACTGCGTCAGTACTTGAGCTGATAGCATTTACGTTAGACTGTGATTTCTCTGAAAGAGTATTGATCTGCCCTGTAATGTCTGCAATGATCTCTGCGATCTTTCCGGCAGATTCTGAACTGTCTGTAGCAAGCTTTGCAATCTCGCCTGCAACAACCGCGAATCCCTTACCTGCTTCACCTGCTCTGGCTGCTTCGATCGAAGCATTGAGAGAAAGAAGGTTAGTCTGCATTGCAATGGAATCGATCATTTCAACAATTCCGTTGATCTTTTCTGCGGATTCACCGACAGTAACAACAACGTTGTTCATCTCGGTCATGGAATCGCTGATATTCGTCATGTTGGTCTGAACGTCGCCCATGTCCTTCTGTCCGGCATCGGCCTGATCAACAAGCTGCAGCATGATATCGTTTGCATCATTACCCTTCTGGGTAAGGTCGCTTACGGCACCGGCAAGCTCAGTAGCATTGTTTGCGAGCTCACTTACTGCATTTGTCATGCCTTCCATAACTTCATGGATCTGACCCATAGAAGTTGACTGTTCCTTGGTCTGCTCAGTCATTTCGCTTGCAGCAGATTTACTTGAGGAAGCCTCTTCGCCAAGCTGGTCTGCGGTAGTCTGGATATTTGAAATCAGAT
>JAILMH010000074.1 GCA_024692715.1 Lachnospiraceae bacterium | reverse complement strand
TTTGTGCCTGAAAACAGAAAAGAGGAAGGGCTTTATCTGGTTCAGGATGTAAGGTATAACACTACTATCGAAGTTCTTGAAGAGTTTATAGGTCATCTCAGGGTAGATGGAAAGAAGGAAGAGGGAATAACTCAGAAATTCATTGATATGATGAGAACGAAAACTCCTTCACAGGCGCAGACGATCGGAAATCTTTCGGGCGGAAATCAGCAGAAGGTATTGATAGGACGCTGGCTCGCAACCGCACCGAAGATACTGATACTTGATGAGCCGACGCGAGGAATCGATGTCGGAGCAAAATCAGAGATCTATGCAATAATGAATGAGCTTGTTAAAAATGGGGTTTCAATAATAATGATCTCGTCTGAACTTCCTGAGATCATAAATATGAGTGACAGAATTTATGTAATGGCTGACGGAGAAGTAAAGGGGTGTCTTGATCACACAGAGGTATCTCAGGAGTCGATCATGAATCTGGCAGCTATCTGATAGGGAGGATAAATCAATGAATGAAAAAAAGAAGGCCGCTTCTAACAGTGCGGTAAAGCGTTTCTTTTCAGAAAATCTGGGAATTTTGGCAGCACTTGTGGTGCTCTGCATCTTTCTTGGGGTATTTCCCGGAACAAGTCAATATTTTGTGACAGTCAAGAATTTATTTAACGTGCTGAGACAGATTTCAACAAATCTGCTTCTTGCCTGCGGAATGACGATGGTAATCATCCTTGGCGGAATCGATCTTTCAGTAGGCTCGATCATTGCCCTTTCCGGAGTGTTGGCAGCGGGTTGTGTATCACGTTATGGACTGTCGATTCCGGCAGCTTTTGCGGTTGGAATCATCATCGGTATCATATTTGGTATTTTTAATGGATTTGTCATTTCAAAAACCACGATCCCTCCCTTCATCGTTACACTTGCTACAATGAACATTGCAAGAGGACTTGCAGGGGTTTATACAGGCGGTTCTCCGGTACGAGTTGTTTCCAAGGAATGGCAGTGGGTAGGTGCAGGATATGTTGCAGGAATTCCGGTTCCGGTAATCATAATGATAATCGTCTTTATAATTTCTATGTTCATTCTAAACAGGACCAAGATGGGACGTTATATCTATGCAGTTGGTGGGAATCCAATGGCTGCAAGATTCTCCGGTATCGATGTAAGCCGTGTAAAGTTTCTGGTATATTCTTACTCAGGAATCATGGCAGGAATCGCAGGTATCATCCTTGCTTCACGTATGTACTCAGGTCAGCCGACAGCAGGTGAAGGCGCGGAGATGGATGCCATTGCAGCAGTTGTAGTCGGCGGAACATCCATGGCCGGCGGCTCCGGTAAGCTAAGCGGAACTCTCATAGGAGCGCTTATAATCGGTATCCTGAATAATGGTCTGAACCTTATGAATGTCAATTCTTTCTGGCAGACAGTTGTAAAGGGCGTTGTTATCCTCCTTGCAGTAATGATCGACTTTTTCAGAAACAGAAATAAAGCAAAGCAGTAAATAATGAAAGTGAGAAAGATGTTATCAACTTGATAAAAGCTGATAACATCTTTTTTTGTGCTTTATAAAGCGCATTATACATGAGGTGATTTTGGTTTATTTTTTTGAAAAGGTGATATATTAATTTGGTAACAGTTGTACAGAAATGTATACATTAAATGAAAGGGGGATCTGGTGTATTGTCTGTCGATGCACCGGAAAACGAAAAATGAAGAAACACGTAAACGAAGCACTTGCATTAGTGCTTGCAGCAAGTATGGTAGCAGGCCCACAGGTATTGGCAGCAGAGAATGGAATTTCTGCAGATGCAGTCAGTGAAAGTGAAGTTCAGTCAGAAAATGTGAAAAATGACGAGCCTTCAGCAGATGGGAATGAGACTGTTTACGATGTGCTCACCAGTTCAGAATGTATTGAGATGGTGCAGATCGGTAAAGGGGATTTTCAATATGTAGTTAAAGTTGAGGATGTGAACAAGTATTTTGAGGCATTCAGAGAAGCTACGAAATTTTTGAATGGTGAAGAATATGATAATGCCGACATCATAAACGCTGATTATGAGAACAACCTTGTTTACATTAAGGTAAGAAATACTGATTTACGAGGCGGCAAAAATATACTGGAGGTCCGTGTCGGAGATTATAGCGTTTCTTATGAAGGAGAGCGGGTAAAGTATTTCAATGAGGAGCCGGAGATCGACTATACCACCGGCGATATACTTTTGAAATATGATTGTGATGAAGAAACTAAAGAGAAGTATAGAGATATGGTAACCTTGATATATCTCAGTGGCTCTGAAGGACAGATTCGAGTTAGACCGTATGATACAGATGATGGAATAGCTATATCTAGATCCTGTGTAGATTACTTGGGTGGGGATTATAAATATGAGATCAAACATACAGATGGAAATTGGTTAACAGATTTCTATACAATTGATTATGATTTTTATAGAACACTGCTCTCTAAGTCATCTTACTCCTACGAGTATGATGAGGACGGAAATTGCGTGATTACACTTACACCTATGTGCTACTCAGAGCTTGTAGAGCGCAGTGATGATATCATTGTCAAGATAAATGATGAAGATACAGAAGCAGAGCCGATCCTTAATGATGATGATAAGACCATATCATTTAAGGTGTCAAAGGACTTCATCAATGACGAGACAAATGATGCAGATCTCTGCCTTGGAGAAGACAGCCTTTACTTTGAGATAGAACCGGAGGAGAAGCCGTCAGTAATAAAGCTTGTGCATGCATGGGGAAGAGATATAGCACTTGACCAGGACGGAAACAGAGTAAGCGGCTTTGTTGAGGTAAGTGGAAATAAATACTATGCAAATAAAAAGGGAGAAGTTTATAAGAACAAGACTATCCTGATCGATGGAAAGTACTATGGATTTGATGCAAATGGAGTGATCCGAAGCGCAGGTTTTGTAAATGGCTGGGATAAGCTTTACTACTATGATGAAAACGGAGTCCGCATAACAGATGAGTTGTTTGAGGTAGATGGAAAGAAGTATTATGCAGATGAAAAAGGAGTCATAGCAGTCAACAGAATAATAGAGATCGATGGAGTACAGTATTATTTCGGTAAAGACGGAGCAATGGTCGAGAAGTAAGTATAGAGAAGTTTTATGATCATGTTTCATAAGAAGGTCATGAAAATGGGAAATCTCATTTTCATGGCCTTTTTGCATGGATGTAAGTACATATATTGAGTTATAATAGATACATACAGAATTGGGGTTAAGGGGTATGAAAAAATTTATAACAGTAAAACAGAAAATGATCGCATTCATGTCGGCGGTGATAATTTTATTGATCCTGATGGGGCTGG
>JAILMH010000070.1 GCA_024692715.1 Lachnospiraceae bacterium | reverse complement strand
GATGTGATCGAGCATTGGAAGAATGAGGGTATTGAATTTTCTTCAACAGATCCGATGAATGAGCCTTATACAAATTACTGGTCAGCATATTCCAATAAACAGGAAGGCTGTCACTTTGATATAGGCGATTCACAGTCAAATATCCTTAATGAGCTCAACAAAGAGCTTGAGAGCAGAGGTATCGATATAGTTCTTGCAGGTACTGACGAGACAAGTATAGATACGGCGATCAAGGCTTATAACGCTCTTGATGATGAGGCCAAGGCGGCTGTAGACCGTATAGATACACATACCTACAGTGGAAGTAAGAGAAGCCAGCTTAAAGAGTTGGCTGAATCAGAGGGAAAGAATCTCTGGATGTCAGAGGTCGACGGTAAATTTACAGCAGGTACAGATGCCGGTGAAATGACAGATGCACTTGGAATAGCACAGAGAATGATGACTGATATCAATGGCCTTGATGCCAGTGCATGGATTCTCTGGAATGCCATCGATATGCACGCTGATTCGACTAATGAATATGACTACGATTCTTTAGATGAGCTTTTAGGAAAAGTTGATGAATCTAAAGGCTTCTGGGGAATAGCATTTGCTGACCACGATAATGAGAAGGTTGAGCTCAGTAAGAAGTATTACGGCTTTGGTCAGATCTCAAGATATGTAAGACCCGGAGACACGATCATCGGTTCAAGCGATGAGAACAATATTCTTGCCGCCTATGATAAAAAAGACGGTGAGGTTGTTATCGTTGCAATGAATACTTCTGATGAAGAGAAGACAGAGAAGTTCGATCTTTCTGATTTCTCAACTGTCGGAACAAATGTTGAAGCCATAAGAACAAGCGGAACTCTTGAAGATGGTGAAAACTGGAGCGATGTTTCTGATTCTGATGATATAAAGGTAGATCAGGACGCAAAGACACTCACAGCAGAGCTTAAAGCAAATTCAATAACAACCTACACTATCGATGGTGTAAGCTATGATAGTTCTGAGGAGGTTATCAAGAGTGTTGAAGATACAACAGTTTATACAGTTGAGGGCTTTGATGCAAAACTTCCTGAGACAGTTACAGTAAAGACAAATAAAAACAATACCAAGACTGCAGCTGTCAGCTGGGATACAGCTGATAAGGATCTTTCAAAGAACGGTGAAACTGTAGAAGGCACGGTAGAAGGCACAGATATCACTGCAAAGGCAACTATCAAGGCCGCTGAGAATAATCTGGCATGGTATATCGATTGTAACAATGCAGAATCTACGACCTACAAAGAGATCGATGAGTATGCAGACCTTCTGAATGAGACACCGGATCAGAAATATAGCGATGGCTCATGGGGTTATGTCGGAGATTATGGTAAATATGGACCTGATAACTGTGATGTAAGCGATAGCTATGATATAGGCTATTATGCTTATAATGGACAGGATATCCAGTATAAGCTTCCAATGACTGCCGGAGATTATAAGCTCACCTTTGGCTTTAAGGAATGGTGGTGGGTAAATCGCCCGATGAAGATCACAGCCGAAGTTAACGGTAAGACAACAACATTAGGCACAACTAACAGCCTTAACGGCAGCAAGAACTGGAATACAGCCAAGTATGAATTTACTCTTGATGAGGATGCAGAGGTTACTTTCACAGTTGCAAAGACAGGAAGCTCTGATCCGGTCCTTTCATTTATCAAGGCGCAGAAGCTTCTTGATCTTGATGGACTTAAGGCTGCTATTGTAAGTGCAGATTCGATCGATGAGTCGGCATACCCTGAAAGAAGAGTTTCTGATGTTAAAGAGGCAGCAGAGAATGGACGTACACTTCTTGTAAAGGCAGCAGCTACACAGGAGGATATTGATTCGGCTGAAAAGGCTATTGAGGATGCAATCGCAAATCTTAATACCAAGATCACTAAGGAAGACATTGAAGAGAACGATAATGTCCTTTACCTTGTAAATGCCGGTGCGGATGATGCATCACTTGTTCCGGAGGACTATGTTCTCGGAGTATGCCAGTCAAATACTGATCAGGAGTATACAGAAGATCCTCTTACAGGTATGAAGTGGGGAATCGAGCCTGATGATCAGTATTCAGAGGCTGTTAAAGGCGGTTCAGGAGATGGACTTACAGATACTTATATCTATATGTCACCGGATGTGACCTTTAAGAAGGGCGTAAGTGGATTTAAGTATAAGTTTGAAGTGCCTGAGACAGGGGATACAGATTACAATGTAACTGTCGGCTTTAAGAATCCATGGAGCTCAAGGGTTGTAAATGTAACACTTGAGGGCGAAACTGCAGCAAGATCACTCAGCCTGCCGCAGGGAACTCTAGTTGAAGAGACTTATGATGTGGAAGTTAAGGATGGCGAACTCAATGTTATGATTCATAATCCGAATCGTACAAGTCAGTATGCTGATCCAATTCTTAGCTACATTATCGTAAAGGCCGGAAAGAAGTCTGAGGAAGAGAAGGAGATCAAGACATATTCATCAATAACAGGTACTGCAGGAGAGAGACTTTATGATACATCCGGAAATAAGGTTCAGGCTCACGGCGGTCAGATCAGTAAATTCACTGTAAACGGTGAGACAAAGTATTACTGGTATGGTGAAGATAAGACCTACGGAACAGATCCTGTAACAGGTGTACATCTTTATACTTCAGATGATCTTTATAACTGGGATGATCAGGGCGTTGTTCTTAGAACTATCGTGCCGGATGATTCACAGTATGGCTCTTATGCAACAGAAGAAGCCGATCTCTCAGTATTTGAAGATGATGAGTACTTCAAGGCACTTTACGGAGATTATGAAGGACAGGAGCCGGATGACGATCAGTATGACAGCAAGCTTGAGGAAACCTACTGGAATCTTGCAGGTGACCGCTGCATCATTGAGCGTCCTAAGGTTATTTATAACGAAAAAACAAAGAAATATGTAATGTGGTTCCATGCTGACGGAATGATGAAGTCAAACCGTACAGCTTCAAGTAAGTACAGTAAGGCAAGAGCAGGTATCGCAATAAGTGATACACCGGATGGACCGTTCAAGCTCGTGGGCTGCTATAAGCTCGCCACATCAGAAGATGCAGACCTTGGATGGGATACTGTAGGCGGTTCAGTCCGTGATATGAACCTCTTTGTGGATGATGACGGACAGGCATATGTTGTTTACTCATCAGACGGAAATTCAACAATGTATATCGCCAAGCTAAATGAGGAATATACAGGTATTGCAGGAAATGAAGAGGGAGTTGACTTTACAAGAAACTTCATCGGTTCAAGTCGTGAAGCTCCGGCACCGTTTAAGTACAACGGCAAATACTATATCATTACTTCAGGATGTACAGGCTGGGCTCCAAATCAGGCAAGCTATGCCGTTGCTGACAGCATGCTTGGTCCGTGGACAACAATGGGCAACCCGTGTGTAGATGATACAACAAACACAACATTTGATACTCAGAGTACATATGTAATTCCTTATGATGCTGAAAACGGTAAGTATATCTATGTAGGCGACCGCTGGTTCAATCCTGATGAAGGCAAGGATCTGAGCGATTCAAGATACGTATTGCTTCCGATCGAGTTCGGCACAGGAAATACTATTTCGCTTAAGAAGTATGAGAACTGGACTCTTGATGAACTTGAGAACAAGGGAAGCTTTGAGGTAAATACAGATGAACTTCCGGAGGTTGTTGAATCTGCAGCAGATCTCGAGAGCGGATTACCTTCAGAAGTAAAGGTAGACTATGGTAAAGGCGAGGTTACAGAAGCCGTTACATGGGAAGCAGATGCAGATGAAAATGCACTTGGAGAGGTTGAGCTTACAGGTACTCTTGCTGATACGGGAAGAACCTTTACACACAAGGTAAGCATTGCTGATCCTGACACTATTTATTTCTTTGATAGTGGTGCAGAGACATCTGATTACTTTGATGTTCTTAAGAAAAATGTAAAAGCACTTAGAAATACAGAAGCAGATCAGAGATACACAGCAGATAATAAAGCCGGATACGAAGGTGTCCTTAAGAGTGAGAATTCTTCAAGCTATGACCTTGGACATCATGATGGTGATGATTACTTAAGCAATGGCTGGTGGGCTGCAAGCAATAAGGATATCGTTTACAGCTTTGACCTTGAAGAAGGTGAGTACACTGTAACTGAGGGCTTCCAGGAATGGTGGAGCACAAAGCGTCCATGCAATATGACTGTTGAAGCAGGAGATGATGTTCTTGCAGAGACTTCATTTAATGTTGAGAAGACAAGCACAAATCTTCAGATAAGCCAGAAATTTACTGTTGATGCAGAGCATGCAGGTAAGGTAACAGTAAGAGTTGCAAAAACCGGCAGCGCTGATCCTGTTATCAGCTTTGTGGGAGTCAGAAAGGCCGGCGCAGGTGATGAAAATGTCTATACCCTTAAGAAGGCGTGGGGCAAGACCTTCTGCATGAATCAGGATGGTGAAAGAGTTACAGGTTTTGCAGTTGTAGACGGTGCAACACGTTACTTTGATCCTGAGAAGAAGGGTGCTATGAAGACTTCGGCATTCTTTAAGGCTCAGGGAAGCGACGGAGAAGAGCATACATTCTATGCAGCAAAGGATGGAAGCCTCGTCAAGGGCTTTATGAAGACCTGGACAGGAAGCTATTACTTTGATGAAAATGGTTATATGGTAAATGACGGTATCAGAGTGATAGACGGAGATACTTATTATTTCAACGAGGATGGTAAGATGTACACAGGCTGGATGAATGTAGGTGATGATACTTACAGATTCGCAAAAGATGGTAAGATGATCACAGGAAAGATAAGCGTGTGGGGACGTACATACGAATTTGATGAGAATGGAAAGCTTGTGAAATAAAGTTAGTTGAGAGGCGGCGAGGCGAAAGCTTCGCCGCTTTTTTAAACATAAAATGTTCTTAAATGCATTTCTTGACATACAATCAGCATAGGTTATAATTGTAATGTTATAAAAATATAAATATTTATTGATCGGAGAGAAATTGCGATGAAGCAGGCACGCACACAATTGATTTTTGTTATCGCTGTCTTGGCGGTATGGGAATATATCAGCAGATCGGGACAGGTCTCGGCGTTACTTTTTCCTTCGCTGGAAAAAATAGGCGAGAGTCTTGTAAAGGGCTTTACAAAGGATGACCTTATAAGTTATACGCTTTATTCGATGGGACTTATTGCGAGAGGACTTGGAATAGGAATTCTGCTCTCATTTGTCTTTTCGGGGCTTTCTGTAGTGAGTAAGCACTTTTCTTATATATTTAATTTTGTAGTATCTGTTATGGACCTGATTCCGGGAATTGCACTGCTTCCGCTTGCAATACTTTGGTTTGGTATAGGTCAGACTACAGTTATCGTGATCGTAGTGCATGGTGTTTTATGGCCGATGTCCAGAAATATACTTGACGGCTTTAAGTCGATTCCTTCGATCTATGTCGAGAGTGGTAAAAATATCGGACTTAACGGGCTGGAGCTTGTGACAGGAATTTATCTCCCGGCATCCTTTAACAGTGTTCTTTCAGGACTCAGAGTAGGCTGGGCACGTGCATGGAGAGGACTTATATCTATCGAGATGGTATTTGGTACGACTGGCAGCGGGGCAGGAATCGGCTGGTACATCTTCATGAAGAGAACAAATCTCGATACAGCAGGTGTTTTTGCATCACTCCTTGTTATCATTTTTATAGGTCTTATCGTTGAATACGGTATATTCCACATTATTGAGATCAAAACAGTAAGAAAGTGGGGAATTATCAAGAATGGCAACTGAAAATATACTTGAAATAAAAAACTTAAATAAAAGCTATAATGATTCTCTTGGTACAGAAAATGTCATCAGTGATATGAATCTTACTGTTAAAGAGGGTGATTTCCTTAGTATTCTCGGACCTTCCGGCTGCGGAAAGACAACACTTATAAGATGTATCTGCGGTTTTGAAGATTATGAAGGCGACATTTTTGTCGAAGGTGAAAAAGTTACGAAGCCGGGGATCGACAGGATGATGGTATTTCAGAGCTTTGATCAGCTCTACCCCTGGAAGACCGTCAGGGGAAATATTGAATTTCCTCTTAAAAAGCAGGGGATCAAAGACAAGGCTGAGCTTGACAGGATAGTTAAGAAGCAGCTGGAGCTTATTGGACTTTCCGGCTATGAAGATCACTATCCGCATCAGCTGAGCGGAGGTATGAAGCAGCGTGTTGCCATAGCAAGAGGGCTTGCACTGAAGCCAAAGATCATCCTTATGGATGAGCCCTTTGCGGCGCTTGATGCCATGACGCGAAATAAGCTTCAGAGGGAGCTGCATAAAATAGCTGAGAAAGAACATCTTACAGTTATATTTATCACCCACAATATTCAGGAAGCTATCGTGCTTGGAACAAGAGTTATGCTCATGTCAAATCATGGAGAAGTTAAGATCGATATTGAAAATCCGATTCCAAAGCCGGTTACACCGGATTCACCCGGATACGGTGAACTTTGGAGGAAGTTTGAAGATGCTCTGGAGAATTGATCTCCGGAGCATTTTTATTATATTTTTGCTGTGAAATAGCACTCAACACTGAAAGTTCATAGATTTTCTCAAATTTAAGATTGACTTAATATAATATTAAAAGATATAATGATAAAGAAATTTGTATATAATTATAAGTTTTTACTTATTTGTAGGGAGAGGATAAAATGCGTCCATTAAAAAAATTAACAGCACTTATTGTTTCTGCAGCACTTGCAGTATCACTTTCAGCATGCGGTTCGACTTCAAATGCTGCAGCTAATTCATCTGCGGCTTCCGGGGATACAGCAACGCTTAAGATAGCAATGCAGTATGGCCTTTCATATGCGCCATATGCGATCATGCAGGCTAAGGGCCTTATAGAAAAGAATTATGACGGAGAATTAAATGTAGAGTGGAGTACTTTGAATTCAGGCTCCGCGATCAACGAAGCTTTTGCCTCCGGTAAGCTTGATGTGGGAGCCATGGGACTTGGACCTGCTATAACCGGTATTACAAGCGGTGTCGGCTATAAGATCTATGATAATATTTCTTCAATGCCTAATAAACTCTATACCAATAAAGACAACATCAATTCACTTTCTGATATAACAGGTTCAGATCAGATCGCGATTGTAAATGTTGGAAGTTTCCAGCATATTCTTCTTGCGCTGGCATGCGATAAAGAGCTTGGAGATGCTCATGCACTTGATAATAATCTTGTTGCCATGGCCCATCCGGACGGAATGTCTTCACTCATGTCAGGAAGTGTAGCGCTTCATCTTACATCTGCACCTTATACATTCCAGGAAGATGATGATGAAAATCTTCATGAGATCTACAATTTCAACACTGTCTGGCCTGAAGGTAATTCGTTTATCGTAGGTCTTGCTTCAACAAAGCTCAATGAGGAACAGCCGGATCTTTATAATGCAGTTGTCAAGGCTACAGAAGAGGCTATGGACTTCATAAAGGAAAATCCTGATGAAGCTGCTGAAATCCTTGCAGAGGTAAATGACAAGGATGTGGATACGATTAAGGACTGGCTCGGAAGAGATGGTGTTAATTTCTCAGCCAGGACAGGTGGAGTAGTTGAGTTTGCATCATTCATGGAAAAGAATGACTTCCTTACAAATGAAGCTTCAAAGGATTATAGTGCATACGTTTTTGATAACGTACAGGGTGACTGAGAATAAAATATCTGAATGTTAAAAGTTGAGTGTCGTAATGGCACTCAATTTTTTTTTTATAGGAAATTATGTTGGAATTCCTATAAGTTAAAAGTGCGCTGCGTGTAAGCAATGTAAGTTGTGCGATAAATAAAATTTATTACCAGGCATTAGATTTCTCTATTATACGAATTCCTACTCGTGTGATAGGATATACACAACCAAGCGGAAGATTGAATGTTAGAGGAGGATCAGATATGAAAAAGACAATTATTGCTGCATTACTTACAATAGCTTCCTTAAGCGTGCTTACAGCATGTGGTTCAAAGGCAGATGCATCGGCTGATAGAGTACAGTCCGCTGAGGAACAGAAAACTTCGAGTGCAGAAACGACAGAAACTGCATCAGAAGCAAAAACTATTGATATAAAACTTGGAGTAGTTGGATCGATATATGATGATCTTTGGAAGAGCGCAAAAGAAAAACTTGCGGATGAAGGGATCAATCTTGAAATTGTTCAGTTTTCAGACTATGTGACACCAAATAATGCATTAGCAAACGGTGAGATAGATCTAAATTCATTTCAGCATCAGATATATCTACAGTCAGAGATAGATCAATATGGTTATGAAATCACTAACATTGGAAACACCTTTATCATTCCTTTGAATCTTTATTCAGAGAAGATCAAATCGGTGGATGAGCTTAAAGATGGAGATACGATTGCTGTACCGAACGATCCTACAAATGAAGGCAGAGCTTTGAAAGTTTTGGAAGCTGCAAATGTCATTGCACTTAAGGACAACGATAATTTTAATCCTACTCTTGAAGATATAGAAAAATATAATGTGAAGGTTGAGATCAAAGAGATTGCTGCAAATACGATTCCTTCTACACTTCCTGATGTGACAGCTGCGATCATCAATGGAAATTATGCTCTTGATTTTGGAATTAAAGCAGAAGATGCAATTTATAAGGATAGCGTTCTTGATGAAGAACAGTATTGGAATCTGATTGCAGCAAGGACGGAGGATCTTTCAAACCCTGAGCTTCTCGAAGCTTATGATAAGGTGGTTGAGGCATTTCAATCAGATGAGACAGAGAAGGTATTTAATGATACTTTCGACGGATACTTTATAAAGGCTGGCTGGGATCAGGACAAACTTGCAGAGTTTAGGAGATAAGGGTTGATAGAACTTAGAAACATAGTTAAAACATTTAAAGATGATAAGGAAAAAGAAGTCGAAGCCTTGAAAAACGTTTCTATAACCATAGGAGATAGTGAAATATATGGAATAATAGGTTTTTCAGGAGCCGGTAAATCGACACTTGTAAGGTGCATAAATCTGCTTGAAAAGCCAACTTCGGGAGAAGTGAAGATTGATGGTGTAGATCTTTTGAAGCTTTCGCATAAAGAATTAAGAAGTGAACGCAAAAAGATAGGAATGATATTTCAGCATTTTAATTTGATGCCATCGAGAACAGTCTTTGGAAATGTTTCTTTTCCACTTAAAAAAAGCGGGCTTGGAAAGAAGGAAATACAGAAAAAGGTGCGAGAACTGCTGAATTTAGTTGAGCTTTCGGATAAAGAAAATGCGTATCCTTCGGAGTTGTCAGGAGGTCAGAAGCAAAGGGTAGCTATCGCAAGAGCTTTGGCGAATGATCCGAAGATACTGCTTTCAGATGAGGCAACCAGTGCGCTTGACCCGCAGACTACTGAGTCTATACTCAAACTCTTGAAACATCTTAATGAAAAGCTTGGAATAACAATTGTGCTGATCACGCATGAAATGGATGTTATCAAGCGAATATGCAGCAGGATAGCAGTAATGGAAAATGGAAAAGTGGTTGAAGAGGGTGATGTGTTTGACATATTTGCAAACCCTAAGCATTCGCTGACAAAAGATTTTATAAAAACGACTTCAAATCTATATAAATTAGATGAGATATTGAAAGACGATATAAATGGAATTTCTCCTGCCGATGGAGAAGTACTTACGAGACTTACCTATATTCAAAAAGAAGTGTCAGAGCCGCTGATATCCACTGTTACTAAAAAGTTTGATGTGGATTTGAACATCCTTTTAGCTGATGTTGAAATAGTGTCTGGATCGCCGGTGGGCGGTACAGTTGTAAAGTTCAGTGGTGAATCGATAAAAATTGATGAAGCCATTCAATATCTTAGAGATAGACATGTAGGTGTGGAGGTTATAAAAGATGCAAGAAATCCTTACTAGTTTTATGCCTAATCTTATTGATAAATGGTATGAATTTTTGCAGGCAATAGTTGATACGATCATCATGGAATTATGGGCTGGCGGAATAGGATTTGTTTTGGGATTTACCTTTGGAATCACCTTAACGGTGACAAGGGAAGGCGGTATTTGCGAAAATAAGCCGGTGTTCAAAATATTAGATGCTGTCACAAATCTTTTCAGGTCTATACCATTTATCATATTGCTTACAGCTCTTATGCCGCTTTCTAGAGCAATAATGGGAACGGCGATAAATATACAGGGGGCTATCGTACCTCTTGTGTTTGGCTCTGTGCCCTTTTTTACAAGGCAGGTTCAGTCAGCTTTGGCACAGGTTCAGCCGGGACTTGTAGAAGCTGCAGAGTCGATGGGACTTTCAAATTTTGAGATCATCACGCGGGTTTATCTGAGAGAAAGCGCAGGCCAGCTGGCAAGGGCGACTACGATAACTGCAATAAGCCTGTTGGGGTTAACTGCGATGGCTGGAGTTGTAGGTGCAGGCGGTCTTGGTGATTTTGCCATCAGATATGGACATGACAGGAATATGAAGGACATAACATGGGCAACGGTCGTTATACTTGTGATTGCTGTGAGCTTATTGCAGCTGGTGGGCGATACAATTGCCAAAAAAAGCACACATTGAAGGTGAGAAAGATGAGATCATTATCTAAAAGGACAGAAAATTTTACAGATTCAGTAATCAGAAGAATGACTCGTGTTTCAAATAAATACGGAGCTATAAATCTTTCACAGGGCTTTCCGGATTTCGAGCCCCCGGAAGAAGTCTTAAAAAGACTCAGAGAAGTTTCTCATGAAGATTATCATCAATATTCCATAACATGGGGTGCGCAAAATACCAGAAAAGCACTTGCAAAGAAAGAGTCTTTGCTTATGGGAATCGAGATCGACCCGGAAAAAGAAGTGGTCATCACTTGCGGCGGTACTGAGGCAATGATGGCAGCAATGATGACCATATGCAATCCCGGCGATAAAATCGCAGTTTTTTCACCTTTTTATGAAAACTATGGAGCAGATGCGATACTGTCGGGAGCAGAACCAATATATGTTCCGCTTAAACCGCCGGTTTTTACATTTGATCCGCAGGTTCTTGAGCAGACCTTTAGAGATGGGGCAAAAGCGCTTATACTCTGTAACCCATCTAATCCTTCCGGAAAAGTTTTCACGTATCAGGAGATGGAGCTTATAGCTGACATTGTAAAGAAATATGATGCATATGTGGTTACTGATGAGGTATACGAGCATATAGTATATGCACCAAACAAAATGATCTACATGGCATCGCTCCCCGGAATGAGAGAAAGAACGATCAGTACTGGCTCGCTTTCAAAAACATACTCGATCACAGGATGGAGGCTTGGATATACGATAGCACCAGAGGAAATAACTGAGAGAATAAAGAAAGTGCATGATTTTCTGACAGTTGGTGCAGCAGCACCATTACAGGAAGCAGTAGTTACAGGGTTGAATTTTGGACAAAAGTACTATGATGACCTTTTGGAAATGTATACTAAAAAGAGAGAACTTTTCTGCTCAGGGCTTGAAAATGCAGGCTTGAAGTACTATAAACCTCAGGGTGCATATTATGTGCTTGTGGATATATCCGAATGGAATTATGAGAGTGATCTGGAATTTTGCACAGATCTTGCAGAGAAGGTAGGTGTAGGTGCAGTGCCCGGATCAAGCTTCTTCCATGAAAATGTGAATCACTTGATAAGATTTCATTTTGCTAAAAAAAATGAAACCCTGATAAGTGCATTAGAACGACTTGAAAGTATTCATCAGAAGATCAGGCGCAGATAAGAAGGTGGGGAAATGTCAGATTTTAAAGTGGGAATAATCGGAATTGGGCATGTCGGCGCACATGTGTTATATACATTGGCTATGAATGGTGTAGCGGATGATTTTGTTTTAGTTGACCTTGAAGAAAATAAAGCAAAGGTGCAGGCGGAGAGGCAGGATGTGCTGGATGCATCGGAGTTTTTGCCGCATAGTGTAAATATCAAGGTAGGAGAGATAGAGGACCTTGGTGACAGAGATGTTATAGTGATTTCTGTGGGGAATATAATCGCGCTTAAAGGTACGCATACAAGGCTATCAGAGATGGAGTTCAACATGCATGCGCTGTTTACTTTTGCACAAAGGCTTAAAGAAACAGGCTTTGCAGGCGTGCTGATCAATATCTCGAATCCTTGCGATATTATAACCAAGTGGCTGAATGATATATTAAAATTGCCGAAGGGACGTGTATTTGGTACGGGTACAGGGCTTGACAGTGCAAGGCTTAAATTAAGGCTAGCAGAGAAAACAGGCATAGATGTACATTCGATATCTGCGTATATGCTTGGAGAGCATGGAAATGAACAGATAGCAGCATGGTCTGCTGTGAATTTTAATGGTCAGCCGCTTAGTGAATTATTAAAAGGTGACAGCTCGATAGTATTTGATGAGGATGAGATTGAAAAGGAATCAAGAGAAGGTGGCTGGGTAACTTACAACGGTAAATACTGCACAGAATATGCGATAGCTTCAACTGCGTACAGGCTTGTAAAAGCGGTAAGATATGATGAGAAGCTTGTAGTTCCTGCAAGTGCGGAGCTTGATGGCGAATTTGGTGAGCGAGGGCTTTTTGCCGGAGTTCCTGTAAGGTTAAGCAGAAATGGAGTCGAAAAGGTTATCGAGATTCCTTTGAATGACAGGGAAAAACGCAGATTTCATGATTGCTGTGAAGGAATAAGGAAAAATATAGAAATTTCGAAGGAATATTTTAAATGAACACATATCTGAGTGATGCTGAAAAGATAAAAGAGTATGTAGTTGGTCTGCGGCGTTATTTTCATGCGAATCCGGAACTTTCGCTAAAAGAGTTTTTGACTTCAGAAAAAATAGAAAAAGAGCTCGATGAGCTTGGAATTGAGCATAAGAGGACAGCGGAAACCGGAGTGATAGGCATATTAAGAGGCAAAGAAGCATCAGGTCGAGTTACTGCGTTGAGAGCTGATATAGATGCGCTGCCGATTTATGAAAAAAATGATGTGCCTTATAGATCGCAAAATGATGGTGTTATGCATGCGTGCGGTCATGATGCACATACCGCCATGCTGCTTGGTGCAGCGAAACTTTTGGCGGCTAAGAGAGATGAACTTAAAGGTGAAGTAAGATTCCTTTTTCAACCGGCAGAAGAGATAGGCAAAGGCGGAAAGCTTTATACAGAACGAAGATCAGAAACATTGGGAGATGCAGCGAGGGTGTTTGGAATACATTGTGCGCCTGATCTTGGTACCGGTATCGTAGGAGTTAAAAAAGGTATAAATAATGCGAGTGTAGACCACTTTACGATCAATATAGAGGGAAAGTCGGCACATGTCTGCAATCCATCGAAGGGCGTAGATGCTTTGTATATTGCTGCTCAAATCGTCGTTGCACTTCAAGGGATAGTATCACGTATGACTTCGCCGCTGGAGCCGGTTGTCATTGGAGTTGGAAAGCTTGAAGCCGGCACAGGCTACAATATCATTGCAGGCAATGCACAGCTCGAAGGTACTACAAGAAATATTTCAGAAGAGAATAGGAAAAAAGTAAATGGTCTTGTAGAGGAAACTGCAAATTCCATAGCGAGGCTGTATGGCGGCAAGGCAGAAGTAGTGTGGGAAGACTTCGCCTCGGTTTTGATAAACCCGGCAGACATCTGTGATGAAGCTGTTGAGGTTATCAATGATGTACTTGGAAAAGGTCATGTAAAGACTGACAGAGAGATATATCTTTCCGGCGATGACTTCTGCGAATATCAAAAGGAATGTCAGGGAGTATATGTATACCTTGGTACGGGGAATGCAGATAAAGAGAATACCAGAAATCCATATCATACAAATAACTTTGATATTGATGAAGATGCACTTACGATAGGCGCTGCGCTGTATGCAGCATATGCAGAAAAATATATAAATTCTTAAAGTTAATATATTTATGATTTTGACTTCAAAAGTTAAGTCCGGCTATAAGTTTTCACTTATAACCGGACAATTTATTTTTTGGGGGGATTTGTTGTTTTGTAACTAATAAAAGGATTTAGGTAATTATTGTCTATGAGAAAATTATTTGTCTTCCCACTTCCACTGAGCAACTTCAGGAAGATCCTGACCGTACTCCTGGATATACTGCTTGTGCTCTACAAGCTTGTCGTTCATCTTCTGATACAGGAATGAACCCTTATTTCCAAGCTGAGGAAGGAACTTGAGAGCGTCCTTGACCAGGTGGAAACGATCGATTCCATTCTGTACACGAACATCAAATGGTGTTGTGATAGTGCCTTCTTCGTGATAACCGCGTACATGCATGAGACGGTTATTGTGACGGCGGTATGTAAGCTCGTGTACAAGTGCAGGATAGCCGTGGAAGTTGAAGATCACAGGCTTATCTGTTGTAAAGAGCATATCGTATTCAGCATCAGAAAGACCATGAGGATGCTCGTTCTTAGGCTGAAGCTTGAAGAGGTCGACTACATTGATAAATCTGATCTTAAGATCAGGAATCTCCTTGTTGAGGATCGAAACTGCTGCAAGAGCCTCAAGTGTAGGAGTTTCACCGGCGCAGGCAAATACGATGTCAGGCTCCTGGCCCTGATCGTTTGAAGCCCAATCCCAGATGCCGATACCCTGTGTGCAGTGCTTAACTGCTTCAGGCATTGAAAGCCACTGTGGACGAGGATGTTTACTTGCGATGATGACATTTACATAGTTCTTACTTCTGATACAGTGATCAAATGTAGAAAGAAGAGTATTAGCGTCTGGCGGAAGATAAAGACGTACAACATCTGCTTTCTTGTTGGCAATGTGGTCCATAAGACCCGGATCCTGATGTGTAAATCCGTTGTGATCCTGCTGCCATACTGTTGAGCACATAAGAAGGTTAAGTGAAGCAATTCTTGCTCTCCAAGGGAGCTGATTGCAGACTTTAAGCCACTTTGCATGCTGTGCGACCATTGAATCTATGATACGTGAGAATGCTTCGTATGTATCAAAGAAACCATGACGTCCTGTAAGAAGATATCCTTCAAGCCAGCCTTCACACATATGCTCAGAAAGCATAGAGTCCATAACACGTCCGTCTGCTGCAAGGCAGTCATCATCATCGTGACTTTCTGCATTCCAGCTTCTGTTGGTTGCTTCAAATACTGCGTTGAAACGGTTAGAGTTGTTCTCATCAGGTGAGAAGATACGGAAGTTCTTAGCCTCTTCGTTGAGCTTGAAGATGTCGCGGATGAAGTTGCCGAGAACTGTTGTGTCCTGACCTTCCTTTGAACCGTGCTCGCCGATCTTGAATTCATAATCTCTGAAATCAGGAAGTCTGAGATCGCGGAGAAGCTTACCGCCGTTTGCGTGTGGATTTGCACCGAGACGTCTGTTTCCTGTAGGAGCGAGCGCCTTGAGCTCCGGATCAAACTTACCATTCTCGTCAAAGAGCTCTTCTGCATGGTAGCTGTGGAGCCAGTCAGAGAGCATCTGAAGGTGCTCAGGCTTATCCATCATGATCGGAACCTGATGAGCAAGGAAGTTGCCTTCGATACGGTTTCCGTCAACGACCTTAGGACCTGTCCAGCCCTTTGGTGTACGAAGAACGATCATAGGCCATACTGGACGTGTCATATCGCCGGTTTCTCTTGCATGCTGCTGAATAGCCTTGATCTTTTCGATAACAACGTCCATTGTCTCAGCCATCTTACGATGCATTGTCATAGGATCGTCGCCTTCTACGAAATATGGCTCCCAGCCAGTGCCATGGAAGAAATCTGTGAGCTCTTCGTGAGAAAGCCTTCCAAAGATTGTCGGATTGGCGATCTTGTAGCCATTGAGGTGAAGGATAGGAAGAACAGCACCGTCATTCTTAGGATTAAGGAACTTGTTGCACTGCCATGATGTGGCAAGCGGGCCTGTTTCAGACTCACCATCACCAACTACAACAGTTGCAATGAGGCCCGGATTGTCAAATACAGCACCAAAGCCGTGAGCGAGAGAGTATCCAAGCTCGCCGCCTTCGTGGATAGAACCCGGTGTCTCAGGAGCACAGTGGCTTGGAACACCGCCCGGGAATGAGAACTGCTTGAAGAGCTTCTGCATTCCGTCGAGATCCTCTGAAATATTTGGATAAATCTCTGAATATGAGCCATCGAGATAATCATTGGCGATGAAGAAGTTTCCGCCGTGGCCCGGTCCAGAAAGAAGAATCATATCAAGGTCGTATCTTTTAATTGCACGGTTAAGATGTACAAAGATGAAGTTCTGACCAGGAACTGTACCCCAATGTCCAACGATCTTTTTCTTAACCATATCATTTGTCAGCGGCTCTTTAAGAAGTGGATTCTTTAAGAGATAGAGCTGACAGGCAGAGAGATAGTTAGATGCTCTCCAGAATTTGTTCATTTTTTCGAGAAGTGAATCAGTGATCGGTCCCTTCTCTTCGACGTTTACGTCGTTTGCCATAGGTCCTCCTCCGGTGCATTCCTATGCACCAAACTCTGTTAATATTTTGTCAACCGATGTTATTGTACTTATTGCAGAACAAAAATTCAATTTCATTTACTTACGATAAAAGTTTAATATTTTACATTTAACTAAAATAAATTGCGAAAACCAGGGCATTTTTTATAGTTTGAAGCTTTGTAAAAATAAAGATGTATGTTTTGTTTTGCCACAAAAGTTAAGGAAGTTGTTATAAAAGTCTTGAAATCTATACAATCTTGATATATTATTTTAGTAAAATCTAAAATAATTTGAAAATTAGAAAAATGAGGTGTGGATCATGTTAAATTATGCTGAAGAATGGATACCACAGAGAGCGGATCCTTATGTATTACATGCTGAGAACGGTAAATATTATTTTACAGCTTCAGTACCGGAATACGACAGGGTAATGCTCCGTTGTGCAGATTCTCTTGAGGGACTTGAAAGTGCAGAGGAGAAAGTAATATGGAATAAGCATGAGTCAGGGATCATGAGCTGTAACGTGTGGGCTCCGGAGCTTCACTATCTTTTCGGTGGATGGTATATGTACTTTGCTGCCAGCGATAAAGATGATATCTGGGCACTTCGTCCTTATGTACTAAAATGTACCGGTGATGACCCGATGAAGGATGAATGGGTTGAGCTTGGCAAGATGAAAGCAGCACCTGATGATGAATTCTCTTTCAGAGCTTTTTCATTAGATGCGACAGTTTTTGAAAATAAAGGTGACTGGTATTACGTCTGGGCTGAAAAGGTCAGCGTTGGAAGACAGATCTCTAATCTTTATATAGCTAAAATGAAGAGCGCCAACGAGCTCGAGACCTGTCAGGTGCTGCTCACAACTCCGGATTACAGCTGGGAAAGACATGGTTTCTGGGTAAATGAAGGGCCTTCAGTGATCCATCACGATGGAAAGATCTTCCTTACCTTCAGTGCTTCTGATACAAGTCCTGCATATTGCGTGGGAATGCTCACAGCAGATGAGGACGCAGACATGCTCGATCCACAGAGCTGGAGCAAGCTTCACGATCCTGTACTTAAGTCTGATATCACAAAGAAGATCTATGGACCGGGGCATAACTGCTTTACTACTGATGAACAGGGAAATGACATCATGGTATTTCATGCCAGGACAACAGATAAGCTCATCTGCGAGGACCCGCTTTATGATCCAAACAGACATGCAATGCTGCTCAAAGTAGTTTGGGATGATAAGGGATATCCTGTTTTCAATCTGTAAGAGAGGGAGCTGGAAGAATGAAATTTGGGCTTGTACCTTTGCTTGTAGCTGCGGCTATGTTTCTGGGTGGATGCGGAATGGCTGCTGTGAAAAAGATGGATTTGTACAGAGGAGATATGTCAGAGTCTGAAATAGTGGAAAAAAGCGGTGGATTTACGGCAGGAGCATCAGTGCATGATCCGTCCATATATGTTGAAAATGGTAAATATTATATATTTGGAACGCATATGGCGGTGGCGGAATCGACTGACCTTAGGAACTGGACACAGCTTTTTGAAGGAGTTGATGAAAAAAATAAGCTTTTCAGCAACCTCTTAAACGGTGACCTCGGGGCATTTTCCTTCGTCGGGAGAAATCAGGAGAATGGATATTCTGTATGGGCTCCGGATGTTATTTTCAATAAAGCTATGAATAAATATGTCATGTACTTTTGCACGACATCTACTTATAAGAAATCTTCGCTGTGTTATGCAGCTGCGGATAAGGTGACAGGTCCTTATAAATTTATTGACAGAATACTTGATTCTGGGTTTAATAACCGGACTGTTTATAATACGGACTTTCTTGACTATCATGATAAATCTGAACTGAATGATTATCTGAAAGATAATGACTATGATAATCAGAAATGGCCTAACTGCATCGATCCCTGCGTTTTCAATGACAAAGAGGGAAAGATGTGGATGGTATATGGCTCATGGTCCGGCGGAATATTTCTTTTACAGCTGGATGAAAATACCGGACTTCCGATACATCCTGAGGAAAATAAAGCAGAAAATACAGACGCTTATTATGGAAAACATCTGATAGGCGGAGGTCATAATTCTATCGAAGGCCCGTATATTTTATATGATAAGGTGAGTGATTATTATTATCTTTTTGTTTCCTACGGGGAGTTAAACGCCAAGGGTGGATATCAGATACGACTTTACAGATCAAGACAAGTCGATGGTCCGTATGTTGATATGAATAATAATTCGCCGGGGAAGGTTATAGATCATTCTAAATTCGGGCTTAAAATGATCGGGAATTATACTTTCCCGTCATTGTCCTATACTTATATGGCTCCGGGGCATAATTCGGCATTTTGTGATCTTGATGGAAAGATGTATATGGTATATCATCAAAGATTCAAAAACGGTACTGAGGCTCATGAACCAAGGGTTCATCAGTTATTCCGAAATGAAGATGACTGGCTGGTCGCTGCACCTTTTGCAGTTTCAGGAGAATCGCTGAAAAGCGATGGCTATGCGCAGGAGGCAATTTCAGGTATGTATTATCTTGTTGCTCACGGCACGGATATTTCCAGAAAGGTTCATGAATGCGAAAAAGTCAAGGTGGCTGCGGACGGAACAATGGAAGGTGACAGGGAAGGCGCTTTGATAGTTAAAGCAAATTCGCCGTATGCTACTATGTTCATAAATGAAAAGGAATTTAAGGGAGTCATGCTTGAAATGAAGGATGAAGCTGGAAATGACTGCATGTGCTTCACCGGAGCAGCTGAAAATGAAACAGTCTGGGCTGTTCAGTATTATAAATAAGATAAACAATTAAAAAAGACCGTTGCACAGATCTGATGTGCGACGGTCTTTTGCATATAAATTAACCGATCTGTTTACGAACAGACTCGATAACATGATCAGCGTCGAAAGGCTTTACGATGAAATCCTTTGCTCCGTTCTTGATGGCGCTGATTACCATAGCCTGCTGACCCATGGCTGAGCACATGATAACTGTTGCTGCAGGATCTTCAGCTTTGATCGCTTTAAGTGCTTCAAGACCGTCCATCTCAGGCATTGTGATATCCATTGTTACGAGATCTGGTTTTAATGTTTTATACTGTGCTACAGCTTCTTTTCCGTTTGAAGCTTCGCCGGCAACTTCATATCCGCCGTTCTTGAGTATTCCTGAAAGCATGGTTCTCATGAATGTTGCGTCGTCTACGATTAAAACTTTTTTACTCATTTTTTCTCCTTGTAAATTTTACAATATAGTGCAATGTTTATAGATTATTCTCGACATAATAAAATAAATGACAGTGATAAGTTGTATCGCTGTCAGATTAATATGAAACACAGTATACTGTATACATTCAAAAAAGAAAACCCCTTATTTTTTCTGTAAATTGAAAATATAAAAGCAAAATAGTGATAATGACGGAGAGAATTATTGAAAATAAAAGTTGTAATTGTACATTTAGTACAAAAAAATTTATTGAGTTATGGTTTCGCTGGTGGAGAGTGTAGAGACATGTATTATTAAAATTTATATATAAAGACAAAAAGGGAATTGAGACCATAATGATTAAAATACAATAAAAAAGAATATCCTACATATTAAATGCAGGATACTCTTTGAATGACTGATATCATACGCTCATTGGAGAGTAGTAGATCGATACATCGATGTCCTGGCGGTAGTTTCCAAAGGATTTGCCGAATATTGTAAGGCCGCCTACGTGTGTTGTGTCCTCAGGTACAGAAAGTCTTAAACGAACCTGGCTTTTATAGTTCAGATCGAAACGGTCGATGGTCACATCGGAAATGCGGAGACCATCTATATATGTGCCGTTGTGATTAATTACGAGGTTCTTAAGAAGACCGTACTGATTCCAGTTAGGATACCACCACTCAGGGGTGAAGATACCCTTTGTACCGCCGAAGTCTCCTGGAGAAGTCCACATTCCGATAGGAGTTCCGTTGAGCATGAAGTGGATGTCACTCGGCCAGTTATCATTAGAACCCGGTGCTTCGGAGCTGAGCTCCATTGAGAAGGAGAGCTGATCTATCTTCTGGTCCGGCGGAATGAAGTTTGGAACCATGTATTCCACATATCCGTGTGTGAACCAGAGAATATCGGCAGTTCCTCTGTCGGGATGGGCAAAGTATCTTGCGTCGTCAACTTCACCGATGAGTGACTCGGAAGAGGCAAGTCCGCAGGTAGGATATACGTCGTATTCGCCATACTGACCAATACTTATATGAGAACGATATACATTCTTGTCTTCGACTTCATTGCCTTTGAAATCTATTAAGACTGAGTCGAGGTGAACAGAACAGATCTTTTGATTACCATGTCCTGAAGTCTCCTGAGAAGTGGAGACGATCCCACATTCCTCTAGCTTTTTTATGTGACTTGTAAGTGCTCCGTTAGTGATCTTTAAATGAGAAGCGAGTTCGTTCATATTCATATGATCATTAGCAAGAAGCGTTTTAATTATTTCTATACGTATATCTGAACCGAGTGCCTTGAAGATCTCACGGCCTTCCTCGACAGATTTGATATGCATCATTAAGCAGGTCCTCCAATTTAGTTTATGGTGTTCTGAATTTATTCTGAACAGAATGATTTTTAATTTTAATGCTTTAGAAAAAACAAAACATTTCCTGAATAGCGAATAATAGAGCTGTTCAGATGGAATCTTTTTGCTTAATTATAAAGCAATTCAGCACTTCTTTCAATTAAATTTTAGAAAATGCAAATATATTTTAGAAAAATCTAAATTGTATATTGACAGGTACAATGCAAAGTAGTATATTGACTATAGAAATTGAAAAAGAAACGCGAAAAACTCAACAAGTTGCACAAAAACAACTCGAAACTTTGTTTAAATTATTTTTGAAATGACTAAACGAATTGAGTAAGAGCTAAACAAAATTGTGCAGGAGAGTTTTTAGCAAATATTAAGGAGGTTTCTAAATGAAGAAGAAACTGGTAAGCGTATTAATCAGCGCAGCAATGTCAGTTACACTTCTTGCAGGCTGCGGTTCAGTAAACGCACCTGAGGGGTCAGCAGCTACAGATGGTGCTGCTGCTGAGGAAGGTACAGGAAGCGCCGAAGAGGCTGCTGAAGATGCATCAGGCACAGAGGCAGAGCCGGAAGCAGTAACAACAGTTGGTCCGGAAGATGGAACAAAGATGCAGATGTGGTCTTTCGTAGAGGCACACAACACATTCTATGCAACAATGCTTGAGAAGTGGAATGAGCAGAATCCGGATCGTCAGATTCAGATCACATTCACAACATATCCTTACTCAGATATGCATCAGAAGCTCATCATGTCACTTCAGACAGGATCAGGTGCTCCAGATCTTTGCGACGTTGAGATGGGTCAGGTTCCTAACGTATATGAAGGCGTTGATCAGTGGCTTTATCCTCTTGATGAGGCAATGACACCTTATGCAGGCGATATGCTCACATCAAGACTTGACGCATACAAGGGAGCTGACGGAAAGCAGTATGGAGCTCCGTTCCACGTTGGTGCAACTGTTATGTACTGGAACATGGCAGAACTTGAAAAGTACGGAATCACACAGGAAGATGTTGATAATGTAGTTACATGGGATGACTACACAGCACTTGGTAAGAAGTATGTTGAGGCTGTTGGAGAAGACGGAAAGTACTTTACATCAGTTGATACAGGCGGAACAGACTGGCTCTGGCTTGCAATGGCTGAGTACGGTGATGACTGGACAGGCGGATATGACGGAGAGGCTAATGTAGAGCTTGATTCTGTAAAGAAGATGCTCAATATGCAGCAGTCATGGCTCAATGATAAGATCGCTGAGGTTTCACCTGACGGACATATCGATCTTGAGGCAGGTTACCAGAACATCCTTGACCACAACATCGTTTCATTCCCTAAGGCTATGTGGTACATGAGCAGATTTAAGAACTATATGCCTGATGAAAAGGGCAACTGGTATATCACAAAGTGTCCTGTATTTGAAGAAGGTCAGAACTGTTCAGTAGGTATTGGCGGTACAGGTACAGTTGTAACACAGCAGTCTTCAGATCCTGAGCTTGCAGCAGATTTCCTTTGCTTCGCAAAGATGTCTCCGGAAGGCGAGAAGCTTATCTGGGAGGATCTCGGATTCGATATCTGTAATACATCACTTTGGGAAGATGATTCATTTGCACACGATGATTCAAACTACTACAACACATTCTTCCGCAACTATCCATACGATGTTCTTAACAACATCAAGGATCAGATCGGAACAATCATGACAGTTAAGATCAGCCCGACTATCAACGAGCAGATGTGCACAACAACATTGAATGAAGTACTTGAGAACGGTACAGCAGTAGATGATGCACTTGCAGAGGCTCAGCAGGCTATCGAGCTTGACGAGTAAGTTATTTTGATCTCTTAAAACTTATAAGAATTACTAAAAAAAGGGCCGCAGGGCAGCAACGCCCTGTGGCTGTTTTGTTTATTGTGAAGTAAAAAAAGGAGAAAAGTGCGATGAAAGTAAAAAAATTTCTTTGTTCTGAAAAGACCGCACCTTATGTATTTGCACTTCCATTCCTGATCAGCTTTGTAATTTTCTGGATCTATCCTTTGATCAGTGCAATTATTATGAGCTTTCAGGACATTGGAGCAGTATCAACAAAGTTCATAGGAGCAAAAAACTACTTGAAGCTCTTGAAGGATGGAGTATTCCATATTGCTGTTCTTAACAGCTTTGAGTATATGCTATTAACATGTGTGTTACTTATTCCATTCCCACTTCTTTATGCAGTGCTTATGGATTCAAGACTTGTTAAGGCAAAGGGTGTATGGAAAGCCGTTCTTTATATTCCGGCTCTTACATCAGTTGTTATCTCAGGTACTCTTTTCAGACTTATGTTCTCAGAATATAAGACAGGACAGCTTAACATCCTTATGACTATGCTGAATATGCCAACTATTAAGTGGCTTAAGGTTAAGTGGACATCAGAAATTGCACTTTTACTTCTTTGCTGCTGGAGATGGACCGGCGTAAATATGCTGTATTTCCTCTCAGGACTTAAGTCTATCGACAAGTCCCTCTATGAGTCAGCAGACATTGATGGAGCTACTACCTGGCAGAAGTTTAAGTTCATAACAATTCCGCTTATCAAGCCGACATCAATTTACGTACTTACCATTACAATTTATGCAGGTCTTTCAATGTTCCTTGAGAGCTTTATGTTATGGTCAGGAAACAGCTCACCGAACAATATTGGACTTACAATTGTTGGTTACCTCTACAAGCGAGGAATTGAGAAGAATGATATGGGTTATGCCTGTGCAGTAGGTGTTGTGCTTATGGTCATTGGTCTTACTATTAACTTTATACAGTTGTTCTTCAATGGAACTCTTAAGAAGGAGGAGGACTGATATGGTAAACACTGTAAATGCTCAGGATGCAAGCACAAATAATTCTAACTCTGCGGTTAAATCAGAGGGCGGAATGAAGGTAAAAAGATCCATTGGTACCTTCTTTGCTACAGGACTTTTCCTTGTACTTAGTTTAATAATCGTATTTCCTCTTGTGGCTGGTCTTATCGCATCATTCAGACCCGGCCGTGAGCTTATCAGAAGAGGACTTAGTATCAGCTTTGATTTCAGCACGATGAATCTCAATAACTACAACTACCTTTTCAGCGGCAGACCTGATGCCATGAAATATTGGATGTGGTTCAAGAATTCAATGCTCCTTACAGTTACAACAGTTATTCTTACACTCATTATCTGTTATTTTGTAGCGTATGCGATCAGCATGTATGAATTCAAGCTTCAGAGAGTCATCTTCGTCCTTGTTATCGCAACAATGATGGTTCCTTTCGAAATCCTCATGCTCCCTCTTTACAAGGAGATCATTGCCCTTCACCTTATCGATTCAATGTGGGGTGTAATGCTTCCGGGACTTTGTGCACCATCGACGATATTCTTCTTCCATCAGTATATGAAGTCTCTTCCAAAGGAGCTTCTCGATGCCGGAAGAATTGACGGAGCGAACGAATATTTCATCGCAGTCAAGATCATGATGCCTATCGTTAAGCCGGCATTCTCAGCAATGGCTATCCTTTGTGCAATGGGTTCATGGAACAACATGCTCTGGCCATTGATGGTATTCAGAAGTGCTTCTAAGTTCACACTTACTATCGGTCTGAATACATTGCTCACACCATACGGAAATAACTACGATATGCTTATTGCAGGATCAATGATGGCTATCGTTCCGATACTTATACTTTTCCTGATCTTCCAGAAATATATTGTAGACGGAATGACAGCAGGTGCTGTAAAGGGTTAAGTACTTACAGGGTCATGCGAGAGCATGGCCCATAAAAATACCATATAAGTATATTTAACGTATAAGAAAAGGAAATCAAATATAATGAAAAGACTAGTTATTAATACGATTGAGAAAAAATCTCACATCAATAAAGAGATCTACGGTCATTTTTCAGAGCATCTCGGACGCTGTATCTATGAAGGTTTGTATGTTGGAGAGAATTCTGATATTCCGAATGTAAATGGAATGAGAACAGATGTGGTAGAAGCACTTAAGAAGATCAGGATCCCTGTACTTCGCTGGCCGGGCGGCTGCTTTGCAGACGAATATCACTGGAAGGACGGCATCGGCCCTAAGGAAACACGTAAGAAAATGATCAACACTCACTGGGGCGGAGTAGTTGAGGATAACAGCTTCGGAACTCATGAGTTCATGGAGCTCTGCCGCCAGCTTGGCTGTGAGACATATGTAAACATGAATGTTGGCTCAGGTTCAGTTCAGGAAATGAGCGAGTGGGTAGAATATCTTACATTTAAGGGTGTTTCTCCTATGGCTGACCTTCGTAAAAAGAACGGCCATGAAGAACCGTGGGATGTTAATTTCATCGGCGTCGGCAATGAAAACTGGGGCTGCGGCGGAAATATGCGCCCTGAGCACTATGCCAATGAATACAGAAGATACTCTACATACTGCAGAAATTATACAGATAAGAAGATGTATAAGATCATGGGTGGTCCAAATGTAGATGATTATAACTGGACAGAGACAACCATGAAGACCATTGGTAAGTCAGGCACTTATCCGGCGGATCTTATCAGCGGAATATCCCTTCACTACTATGTTCATCCGGGCGGATGGGAGAACAAGGGCTCAGCACTGGACTTTGACAGAGATGAATATTATGAGACTATCCGTAAGGCTTATTACATGGATGAGCTCATTACAAGACACGGTGACATCATCAATCAGTATGACCCTGAGAAGAGGATCGGTCTTATCGTTGACGAGTGGGGTACATGGTATCGCGTAGAGCCGGGTACAAATCCGGGCTTCCTTTACCAGCAGAATACAATGAGAGATGCTATTGTCGCAGGTGTTACACTTAACATCTTCAACCAGCATTCCGACAGAGTTCAGATGGCTAACATCGCTCAGCTTGTAAACGTACTTCAGGCAGTGATCCTTACAGATGGTGCAGATATGCTTCTTACACCTACATATCACGTATTTGATATGTTCAAGGATCATCAGGATGCAGAGCTTCTTGCAAGCTACATCGAGAATGAAGTTATCGGAACAGAGAAAGAGAAAGTACCGGAGATTTCACAGTCTGCTTCTATCGCTGAGGATGGCTCGATCACCATCACTCTTGTAAATGCATCAGATGACAAGGATGAGACTATCGATGTAATCCCTGTTGAATATAATGCTAAAGAGGTCAAGGCATCGATCCTTACAGGTGAGATGCATGATCATAACGACTTTACAAACAAGGAGAAGGTCAAGCTTGCAGATTACACTGATTTCAAGCTTGAGTCAAATGGTCATATTACAGTTAAGCTCCCTGCAATGTCAGTCGTTTCATTAAAGGTATGCTGAGAGAATGTAAAAGGTGCCTGACTTATGAGCAGGCAGATGAGAAGACTCGTCAAAGCTTTGAGATGCTTATAAACGGAATTCCCAAAAACGAACGTACAAGCGATAAGGTATATGACGAGAGACTTACTCAATGTGAAAGCTGTGATTCTCTTCTGGCGGGTACCTGCCGCGCATGCGGCTGCTTTGTTGAACTGCGTGCTGCAATGAAAAGCTCAAAATGCCCTCACAGGCTTTGGGATAAATAAACTTTAACTAAAAAGATTTCGGTCAGAGGGCATATCAGTTGAT
This sequence comes from Lachnospiraceae bacterium, assembly GCA_024692715.1. Lineage (GTDB taxonomy): Bacteria > Bacillota > Clostridia > Lachnospirales > Lachnospiraceae > NK4A144. Next base: position 13,104 of record JAILMH010000070.1, on the reverse strand, counting down.
ATGCCCTCTTGGCGTATTATGGAGAAGATTATGAATGTCAGAATTACAGAGGATTTCTGGATCAAATATAGAAATCTTGTCAGAAAAGAAATGATACCTTACCAGTGGAATGTGCTCAACGATATCGCAGATATAAATATAGAGCGAGAGCGGGATGATGATGCCATACCAAATGAAAAAAGCCATGCCATAGAAAATTTTAAGATAGCGGCAGGGCTCTCTGAAGGGGAGTTCTACGGTTATGTTTTTCAGGACAGTGATGTATATAAATGGCTTGAAGCTGCTTCGTATGTGCTAAGAGAAGAGGATGACGCAGAGCTTCGAAAAAAAGCGGATGAAGCGGTTGACCTTATAGTGGCAGCTCAGCAGCCTGACGGATATCTTGATACATATTTTATTATTAAAGAGCCTGAGAGAAAGTTTATGACGCTGAGAGAAAGCCATGAGCTTTACTGCGCAGGGCATTTTTTCGAGGCGGCGTGCGCTTATTATACGGTTACAGGTAATAAAAAGGTCTTGGAGACTGCTGTGAAGCTTGCTGACTGTATCGATGCTCACTTTGGACCGGAGGAGGGAAAGCTTCACGGTGCAGACGGACACCCCGAGGTGGAGATTGGTCTGATGAAGCTCTATGCGGTAACAGGGGAGAAGAGATATCTTAAGCTCTGCGAATATTTTATCAGCATAAGAGGTGAGTGCCATAAATTTTTCGCTGAGCAGGATAAGGCGGAGAAGGGAATGGAGCCGATCTTTGAAGGAATGCGGCACGGACTTGATACATATTTTCAGATTCAGGAGGCTCCGGCAAAGCAGTCAACGGCCGAAGGTCATGCGGTCCGCCAGATTTATCTCTGTACTGCAATGGCAGAGCTTGCAAGAGAAGACGGGGATAAAGAGCTTGCGGATGCATGCCGCCGGATCTGGAGAAATATCGTTGACAGGAGGATGTATGTAACAGGCGGAATCGGCTCCACGGTAAACGGTGAGGCATTCACCCTTGACTATGATCTTCCGAATGACACTATGTACTGCGAAACCTGTGCTTCTGTCGGTCTCATATTCTTTGCAGAAAATATGCTTAAGCTTGAGTCGAAGGGTGAATACGCAGATGTAATGGAGAGAGCGCTCTATAATACGGTACTTTCCGGAATGGCTCTGGACGGAAGACATTTCTTTTATGTGAATCCGCTGGAGGTCGATCCACGGCAGTCACGAAAAAATCCTACTAAATCCCATGTAAAGGCTGTCCGCCCTGAATGGCTTGCCTGTGCCTGCTGCCCGCCAAATCTGGCCCGTATGATAGCCTCTGTAGATGACTATATTTATATGAAAAAGGATAAAGAAATATATGTGAATCTCTACATTGCATCGGAGGCTTCTTTCCTGGTAAAAAATGAGAAAGTAAAGATAAAGCTTGAAACGGATTACCCTAAGAGCGGCTCTGTGAGACTTAGTATAAAAAAGAGCGGAGACAGTGTTATAGGCTTTAAGCTTAGAATTCCTGGCTGGGCTGAGAATGTTTATGGCCAGATAGATGGTGTTCAGGAGAAGATCACAGAAGAAAAAGGATACTGGCAGGTGGATGTCGTAAATGAATATACAGAGATCAACCTGAACATGCCTATGTATGTGGAGAGAAACTACGCAAATACAAGGGTGTCTGCAGATACAGGGAAGGTATGCATTTCAAGAGGACCGCTCATTTATTGTGCAGAATCTGTTGATAATGGAGAAGAACTTCAAAATATCGAGATGCTTGAAGATGCGCCCTTTAAGGAGAGTTTTGAACCTAAACTCCTGAACGGTATCACAGTTATCAATACGGAAGGAAAACGCCTTGAACAGAAGGAAAACAGCCCTCTTTATTCACATAAAAAGGCGTACGAGGTCAAGGATCAGAAGATAAAGCTCATACCATATTATGCGTGGGGGAACAGAGGAGAGAACGAAATGAGAGTCTGGCTCCATGAAAAATGATCTTAAAATGTACATTATCAGGAATAATGTATACCACTATTAATATTTCATCCTTTTTGCCGATAAACTAAGTAACGAGTGGAACATGGAAATTTACGGCAAGGAGGAGAGATACATGAAAAAAAGTAAATACTCGGATGAGATTGCTGCAGCTTCAATGATCTGTTCCGGCGTCCTGATAATAAATTCCCGTGATGATCATAATACTGCAGAGTTTAAGACATCTGCCTTCTCTTCTTCTGATCTGGAAAACGGAAGAGGTGAAGCAGAGAAGTCTGAGGGAAATGATGATTATGCAGAGTACGGACAGAACGTTGATGATTCGATTCTTTTGACACGTACAGGAACATATTACAGTACTGTTGAAGCAAGAGGGCTTGGAGAGTCACCGGATTTCGGAAGAAGTCTTGTGACAGCATTTTATGTGGACAATGATACCCTTTATGTGGTTGGCAGTCTTGAGAGGGAGTGCAGTAAGGGCTCACCTGTGCGATACAGTAAGGGAACATATTCCTTTAAGGTCGGAGAGAATACATCATACAGCATGGGAGAGGCCAATGTAGGAAATATACGTTATACCGCAATGGACTTTGCAATGTATGTGAATAATCTGCTCATCAGCGATGATTCCATAGGACTTGGACTTTACATACAGATTGAAAATGGAATAGCAAAATTTGTAAGTTTATCATCATAAAAAAGTATACTTTAAAAAACTATAAAGTAATAAATTTTTATGCCGATTATATAGGTGAACAAATTATTTTTCACCAACTTACTTTCCTTTTAGTTTTCTCCAAGATTTTCCTTAAAAACAACGATAGCTGCCGGGAGTCCCATCCCGACAGCTATTGTTGTTTTTATGCCTCGTTTACGGCTGAAAGAATTGCCTTTGAAAACTGGTCTGCACATGATGTTGACTTGAATCCGCAGGTGTTTCCGGCGAGGATCTCAGCGACTTCTTCAGCCGGACGTCCTTCACAGAGCTTTGAAATAGCTTTAAGGTTGCCGTTGCAGCCTCCTGTGAATGAAATATTGTGAAGCTTGCCGTCTTCGAGCTCGAAGCTGATGGAAGTGGCACAGGTTCCTTGGGTCTTATAATTGATCTGCATAACTCATTTCTCCTAAAGATTTTCTTAAAATTATTTGTGTAAATACCGTAGTTAAGCCATATTTTCTGCATTATATCAAACGGCGTATAAATTGTAAACAATTTAATGATATTTGGTAGTTCTTTTGTGCTAAAATCTATTTTTGGTTAAAAATTAAAACAATCAAGGAGATTTTGGAAATGCAGGAGTATTTAGATCATTACCTTGAGCTTCCGGGGGCAATAATAATGTTTATCACCGCCCTTGTTGTGCTTGCAGTATTATTATTTGTGATTAAAGGCTATGTGAACCTTACCGCGGGAAAGCATGGAGACGTGCCGCGTCAGACATACGTATATGAAAGAATGTTCAATCTATCGCAGAGAATGTTCGAATTGATCTTTTCAGGTGCATCGATCGTCTTTTTCCTTTCGGTGTACTATCTGATAGACAGATTCCTTGATGTTCCTTCCTACAGGAGCTTCTGGGATCAGTATAACAGCTTTCTGCTCATGCTCTTCATCGTATTCAGCTGCCTTTTTAATAACGTGCTGGATGGCCTGTTGATAAGGCTTAAGTTTATTTCATCAAGTGACAAGGCGGCGCTTAGAATTGTCGGAATGCTTTATATGTTTTGTATCTTCATGTACATCAAATTTATTTATGAGGATAATAACTATGATGAGATAATTGCCTATTTCCTGGGACTTATGATAGGCCGTTTTGTATATTTTGATGCCACCTTTAAGGATTTCCTGAATGCGATAACCGATGCGCTGAAAAATATCCCGCTGATGATACTTTCACTTGGATATATTTCAGTTATGGCACTTGTCGGATTCGGGGATAAGTACCTTATAAGGCACAATGGTGTTATCACTAATATTTTTATCGCTCATCTTTTCATGATAATTGCAATATTCCTTCTTCAGCATTGCCAGTTTGTAAGGCTTCTTGCGGGAAAGAGAGAAGAGAGCGTGAAGACTTCGGCAGTTAAGCTTAAAAAGAAAAAAGCTGCTAAGAAGAAAAAGCGGATCGAGAATAAAAAACAGCTTCCTGCTCTTGAGGCTGAAGATGAAGAAAACGACATAGAACCTGAAGACGATTTCGATGAAGATTTTGAAGAAATCGATCTGGAAACAGAGAACTCCGAGGATTGATCCCCGGAGTTCTTTTTTGGGCTGGGATGTATTATCGCTTTAATGATAACTATATGAAAACGATATAAAAATATATAATATGTATATATATCGTAAGTATATAATAATGTTACTATATATTGGTGCGTGCTATAGAAATGAGGTTTTTATGAAAAATAGGAAAAAGTTGAAGATGTTGATTGAATTGTTCATTGCATTTGTAAAGGTAGGCGCTACGATGTTTGGCGGTGGTTATGCAATGCTTCCGATACTTCAGCGGGAGATAGTCGGAAAACGCCATTGGGCATCAGATGAAGAGCTTATGGATTATTATGCGATAGGGCAGTGCACACCCGGAGCAATTGCTGTTAATACAGCAACATTTGTCGGATACAAATGTGCCGGAATCATGGGCGGGATTTTTTCGACAATTGGTGTTGTATTTCCATCGATTGTGATAATCACGCTTATAGCTGCATTTCTTACGAACTTTGCAGAGCTGCCTGCAGTTGTTCACGCTCTTAACGGTGTGAGAGCTGCTGTATGTGTGCTGATACTCGACTCGGTGATAAAGCTCGGAAAAAAGTCCGTTAAAGACAGCATTTGTCTGATCATTTTTTTATTGATCCTTGCGGCATCTTTATTCTTAAAGGCTTCGCCAATATGGATCGTTGTTGCAGCAGGTGCAGCAGGCTGTTTCCTGAAGCCTCTTTCAGAAAAAATCTATAGAAAGAGGGAGGAGTAAAGAGTGGATATTTTACTGGCATTGAGATTATTTGCAGAATTTTTCAAAACAGGACTTTTCGCAGTCGGAGGAGGCCTTGCAACGTTGCCGTTTCTTTATGAGCTTTCGGCAGTTACAGGCTGGTTTTCGACATCAGATATAGCGAATATGATAGCGGTCTCTGAGTCTACTCCGGGTCCGATGGGTGTAAATATGGCAACTTATGTCGGATTTTCATCCCTTGGGGTTGTCGGCGGCGTGATAGCAACACTTGGTCTGGTGGCTCCGTCGGTGATAATAATCGTGATCGTTGCCGGATTTATGAAAAAGTTTAAGGATTCAGAACTCGTCGGGAAAATCTTTTATGGGCTCAGGCCGGCATCAACGGCGCTGATAGCTGCGGCAGGTCTCGGAGTTGCCAAAATCAGTTTTTTAAGGATCGAAGTTTTTGAAAAAAGCAGAAATATCGCAGATTTATTTAATCTGCCGATGATAGTACTTGCTGTGATAATTTTCGTAGCATTAAAGAAATTTAAGCTACATCCGATAATTTATATTTTTGCGGCAGCAGTGGCAGGGGTAGTGTTTGGTTTATAATTTGGAGGTACAGCTATGACAATGGAACAGCTTTATTTTTTTGCAGCACTGGTTGAAGAAGGAACCATATCAGGAGCAGCCAGAAGATTGCACATGTCACAGCCACCGGTGTCGATCCAGCTTAAAAATCTGGAAAATGAATGCGGTATAAGGCTATTTGAAAGAGGTGCAAGGCAGATAACTTTAACAGACGCAGGCCGGGTACTTTATAATTATGCACAGAAGATAGTTGAGCTTAAGACCTCAGCTGAAGATGATATGAAAAGCCTGAAAGCGGGTAAAAAGGGAAGCATACGCTTAGGAATCGCGTCTTCCGGAACCTGTGAGGAGTTTATCAGAGGCGTCGCTGCATTTAGAGCAGAACACGAAAATATCAGCTTTAAGGTGTATGATGACAACACACTGGAGCTATTGAAGGCCATGGAAAAGCAGAAGATCGAGCTTGCAGTAGTCAGGACCCCTTTCCCTAAAAAGGGACTTGATGTGGTAAGCATGGTCAACGACAGGATAGTTGCAGCGGGACTTCCTGAAATGATAGATCATCTTCCTGAGGAGATAATGATAAAGGATGTTAAAGATAAGCCACTGATAATATACAGAAGATGGGAAAAGCTTATACGGGAGAATATTGATCACGAAAAGATCAAAGTGGATTTTTTATGTATCAATGATGATTCGAGGACAAGCCTTCAGTGGGCTGAGGCAGGCCTTGGAGTGGCGCTCATTCCGGAGTCGATACTTCCGCTTTCCCATAAGCTTTCATTCAGAAGACTTTCAGAGGAAAATTTCTCAAGCAGTATCTGTCTTATAAAAAGGCAGGACAGAAGGGTTTCTGAGGGGGCTGAAGAATTTTACAGGACATTCCAGAAAATGTTTTTTAAGGAAGATATGTCATTGATGGATTACATAAATATCCAGAAATAAATGATCGCTGTCTGCTTTGTGATTTAAGCTTTTGAGGAAACATGTATTCGTTGACATACATGCTTTCTATTGATAAACTTTAATAGGCTTCAAAAGCAGAAATAATGTGTCATCTGCTGATGTTATAACCAGAATATTTGATGAAAAAGGGCAGAATGATATGATTCGTTATTTTATTACAGAGCAGCAGAATTTCAGTGAAATTTACGGACCGAAAAAAGGCGCTTGGATAGAGATGACAAAGCCTACCAGAGAAGAGGCGAGGTTCATTGCAGATGAGCTTTCCATAGATCTCGAAGATATTCTTGCAGCTATTGACCCGGAAGAGAAAAACCGTATTGAGCTGCAGGACGGATATACGCTCATTCTTGTGGATATCCCTGCGGTTGAGACAAGACACGGTCAGGAATCATATACCACTATCCCGTTGGGATTTATTTTGACTCAGGATGAAATAATCACAGTCTGTTCGGAAGAAGCTTCTGTCTTAAAAGCTTTTGAAAGAAATCAGATCAGGGATTTTTCAACAAAAAAGAAACTCAGATTTGTCTATCAGATAATGCTCAGAACGTCGCTTTCTTATCAGAAAGCACTTACATATATTGACAGAAAGAGAACGGAGATAGAAGAGCAGCTTGACAAGATCGAGAGTGAAGAGGATCTGATCAAACTGCATGAGCTTGAGTCTACGTTGGTTTACTTTGCCACATCTCTACGTGGCAACGGGAATGTTATGAATCGTCTTACGAGATACAGCAGGCTTCAGCAGTACCCGGAAGACAGAGAGCTTCTGGACGATATAATAGTCGAAAATCAGCAGGCTATAGAAATGACGGCAATTTACCGTGATATTATAGATGGAACAAGAGAACTTCTTTCAAACGTCATGAATATGAGGCTGAATAATGTAATGAAAAGGCTTACTTCGATAACACTCATACTTGCTATTCCAACGATGATCTCAGGAATGTATGGAATGAATGTGGATGAGAAATGGATGCCTTTGGCGCATACGGTGCATGGATTTGGTATTATCGGCCTTATAACTGTCATCATCTGCATTATTCTTATGATGCTCCTTCATAAGAAAAAGATGCTCTAAGGGATTGACATATAAATATTGAGATGTTATTTTAAACGACGAATTTTATAAGAGAAGTCGTGAGCTGCCACCGGGTAGTTCAGTCAAAGACGTTTACTTTTTCCGATAGGTCTTAGCAGGGAAGAGTAAACGTCTTTTTCTTTGTGAGAATAAACCATTGATTAAAGGGGATATATATGAAAAAAGAGAAATCATTACTGGCGCAGTTTTTCGGTTATGTGGTCCCGAATATTTTTGGAATGCTTGGGATGTCTGCTTATGTGCTCGCAGACACCTATTTTATATCAAAGGCGCAGGGAGCCGCAGGTATCACAGCCCTTAACCTTGTGCTCCCGATCTACAACATCATCTATGCCTTTGGAAGTATGACGGCGTTGGGCTCCGCAACAGAATATAAGATAATGACAGCACAGGGAAAAAAGAATGCTGAGAGTTACTTTGCAAATGCGCTTATATTTGCTTTTATCCTGAGCATTCCGTTCATGGCGGCAGGTTTGCTTTTCCCGGATAAGATCTTAAGGTTTATGGGTGCTGATGAGGCGATCACAGTAGTCGGAACGCAGTACACAAGGATATTTATGTCCTTTGCTCCTTTCTTTATGTGGAATTATGTAGTTGCAGCTTTTGTCAGAAATGACAATGATCCGAAAACTGCCATGATCGCTACATTTTCAAGCAGTATCTTTAATGTGATCTTTGACTATATACTTATGTTTCCGCTTGGAATGGGAATGCCCGGAGCGGCCCTTGCGACTGCATTTTCCCCGGTAGTCGGTATTTTGATCTGTATAACACACTTTTTTAAGAAGGATGCTTCACTGAAGCTTAAAAAGACAATTCCGTCATTGAAAAAGCAGATCACAGCATGCAAGATCGGGTTTTCTGCATTTATCGGAGAAATTTCCAGTGCGGTGATATTACTGGTGTTTAATACGCTTATACTTAGGCTTACCGGTAATAATGGAGTGGCTGCCTATGGTGTCATCGCAAATGTATATATCGTGACGGTTTCTATATTTAATGGAATCACCCAGGGCGGTCAGCCCCTCATAAGCGAGACTTATGGACGGGGAGAGATCGATTCATCCGGGAAAATTCTTAAATATTCCTGGATAATGGCTGAAATCGCTGCATTGATCATGCTGGCTGTGATGATGATCTTCCCGGCAGAGATAACAGCTATATTTAACAGTGAAAAAAATGCGGAAATGGCAGAAATCGCAGTTTCCGGATTCAGACTCTATTTCCTCTGCCTTCTTTTCTCAGGCTTTAATATAGTGGGAATAGGCTATCTTGGAGCAACAGAGCAGGCACTGAAATCTTTTCTTTCATCTATTTTCAGAGGATTAGTAGGAGTGGTCATCATAGCATTTGTTTTTTCAGTGCTTTTTGGCATGACCGGAATATGGCTTACAGTTCCTATGGTCGAGTTTATAACAGCGATAATGGTCACGCTTTTTATAAAAAGCAAATAAGTTGCAAATTTTATTGACAAATGCAAATGAGTTGCATATAATCTTTATTTGCAGGAAATTGCAAATGAGTTGCAAAGTAATGAGGGAATTTTATTTATGCAAAAAAAATATCATTCAAAGGGCGCTGATATGGTGCGCACTTATGCATCAGAGCATCCTGATAAAACCTTTACTGCAGGCGATATCTGCAATTATATTAAAGAAAAAAAGCTTAAGATAAACCCTACAACGGTTTACAGAAATTTAGATAAAATGACTGAGGCGGGGCAGCTTTTGAAGCTAAAGGCATCTGACACTGACTGCTTTTGTTATCAATATGTCGGTGAACATGAAAATTGCAGCGGTCATCTGCATTTAAGATGCAGAAAGTGCGGAGCAACGATTCATCTTGAAGATGAATTTGCCTGCGAATTTATAAAAATGGTAGATACTATACACGGCTTTAAGATCGAAGCCGGCAACACATCCATCGGAGGCCTTTGTAAAAACTGCCGATGAATAGAAAGGAGCGACGGGACATGAAAAAGAATAGACTTATTGCTGTTTTATTAAGTGCATTTCTTTTGATAACTATAATGATGTCTTATCAGCTCCTTATCCATGATGCAAACCATAAGTGTAGTGGTAAGGACTGCCCTATATGCCGGGAAATGGAAAATGCGGCGGATTTTATTAACACAATAAAGGCAGTTCCTGTCGCTGCTGCAGTTATCGTACTGTTCATGTCTTTTGGCGACAATGGTGATTCTGCGCTATTTTCAAGAAAATTCAGCAATACTCTGGTTTCGCTTAAGGTCGAGCTTCTGAATTAAATCCCATATAGAGGATAATTTTAGATGAAATGATCATGCGGATTTGGAGGATTGAATAAATTATGAAAAACAGAATAATGGCAGCTTTTATGGCGATGATGATGGGTACAGCGATGCTTACAGGATGCGGCTCTGCGGCATCAGGTGAAACAGCGGGAAGTACAGAGAGTACAGCGTCAGAGACAGCTGCAGCATCAGATACGGCTTCTGCAGAAACTGCTTCTACAGAGACTTCCGGAAGTGAGAAATACAGCATTGTATGTACTACATTTCCGCAGTATGACTGGGTGAAAGAGATTTTAGGCGATGCGGCAGATAAGTTTGAGGTTACATATCTTATGGATAATGGTACTGATCTTCATAGCTTCCAGCCAAGCGCTGAGGATATCATGAAGATCGGAGATGCTGATCTCTTCATTTATGTCGGAGGAGAGTCTGATGACTGGGTAGAGGATGCCCTTAAGAATGCGACAAATTCTAAGATACAGGCAGTCAATATGCTTGAGGCTGTAGGCGATACGGCAAAGGAAGAGGAAGTCGTTGAAGGAATGCAGGCTGAAGAGGAAGAGCACGAAGGTGAAGGCGAAGAGGAAGAGATCGAATATGACGAGCACGTATGGCTTTCTCTTAAAAATGCACAGACTATCGTAACTGATATTGCAGATAAGATCGAGCTTATAGATACTGCAGATGCACAGAAGATCAGTGATAACGCAGATGCGTATAATGAAAAGCTCTCAGCACTTGATGTAAAGTATGCAGAGGCAGTAGAGGCAGGAAGTTTTGATACAGTGCTCTTCGGAGACCGTTTCCCATTCCGTTACCTTGTGGATGATTACGGAATCAAGTATTATGCAGCATTTGTCGGATGCAGCGCAGAGAGTGAGGCAAGTTTTGAAACGATCAGTTTCCTTGCAGGAAAGGTTGATGAGCTTGGACTTCCGGCAATTCTTACAATAGAAAATTCAGATCAGAAGATCGCAAATACGATAAAAGAAAATACAAAGACAAAGGATCAGGAGATCCTTGTTATGGATTCACTTCAGTCAGTTTCTTCAGAGGATATCGAAAATGGCAAGACATATCTCGGAACAATGACTGACAATCTTGAAACACTTAAGAAAGCCTTGAACTAAGGCGAAAGGAAATAAAATGGCTTATATTACCTGTAAGGATCTTGCAGTTGGCTATAATAAGACTGCGGTTGCATCCGGAATAAATTTCACAGTTGGAAAGGGAGATTATCTTTGCATCGTTGGTACAAATGGCGCGGGTAAGAGTACACTTATGCGCACTCTTTTGAACCTTCAGCCGCCTGTGGGAGGAGAGATCGTTACCGGTGATGGCCTTAAAAGCTACGAGATCGGGTATCTGCCGCAGAGAACAGATACCCAGAAGGATTTTCCGGCATCGGTGAAGGAAGTGGTACTTTCCGGAACCCAGGCCGGAAGCAGAAGATTGTTTTATTCCCGCGCCCAGAAAGAGCGGGCTTATAAAAATATAGAAGAACTTGGTATCTGGGAGCTTAGAAACAGAAGCTTCAGAAGTCTTTCCGGCGGTCAGCAGCAGAGAACTCTGCTTGCAAGGGCACTTTCGGGAACAGATAAGATACTTCTTTTAGATGAGCCTATCACAGGGCTTGACCCCAGCGCTGCAGCTCAGCTCTATGAAATTACAGATGAGCTCAACAGAGCCGGTGTGGCGATCATAATGATAACTCACGATCTTGCTGCTATTGAGCATGCGGATCATATTTTGCATGTGGACAGAAGCCACAACTTTTTTGGATCAAAGATAGAGTACATGAACAGTGAAAAATGGAAACTGTTTCAGGAAATAGAGGAGATGGAACACGATGGAGCAGCTAGCTAAACTACAATTTTACTTTAATTATCCATTTGTAAGGTATGCGCTGCTGGTCGGGGTGCTTATAGCGCTCTGTTCATCACTTCTTGGCGTGATCCTGGTACTCAGACGCTTTTCATATATTGGAGATGGCCTTTCGCATGTGGCGTTTGGAGCAATGGCGGTAGGAACGATATTGAAACTTGCCAATGATACGATATTTATAATGCCTGTGACGATAATTGCCGCGATCATCCTTTTGAAAAATGGCGGGAACGCAAAGGTAAGAGGAGATGCTGCACTGGCAATGCTCTCGGTAGGAGCACTTGCAGTCGGTTATCTTGTAATGAATGTTTTTTCAACTTCTGCAAATATTTCGGGAGATGTCTGCACGACACTTTTTGGTTCGACTTCGATCCTTACATTAAGTCAGGATGAAGTAATGATCTGTATGATAATGTCAGCTATCACAGTGATAGTATTCGTGGTCTTTTATAACAGGATATTTGCTGTGACCTTTGATGAAAGCTATGCAAAGGCGACAGGTATAAATGCAGACGGTTATCAGACGCTGATCGCTGTGATCACTGCGATAATCATCGTTTTAGCGATGAATCTCGTAGGTTCGCTCCTGATAACGGCTCTTCTTGTTTTCCCGGCCCTTTCGGCCATGAGGATCTTTAACAGCTTCAGGAGCGTTATTATATATTCAGCAGTCGTATCGGTGGTGGGTGCAGCATTCGGAATTATTATTTCGATTTTGGCATCTACACCTGTCGGTGCTACAATAGTTATATTGGATATGATAATTTTCGCAGCCCACAGTGTGGCTGGAAAGGCACTTGGAAGAGGATGAAGCGATGAGAGAAATGAAGAGGGCAGCTGTTTTGATGGCAGTTGTAATACTTACAGGCTGTGGAAGCGGTACAGCTGCATCAACTCGTGTTGAACAGGAAAATAAGGTCCAGTCGGCAATAGACGAGCAGATTGCTGCAGCGGATGCAGGAAGCACTGAGGCAGATTCTTCTGCTGCAGAAGAGCTCAATCCTACACCGGAAAGTGTTGCTGAGAGGCAGAAAACCGAAACCGCCAGTGCGGATGGTATCGACTATGATCTTCTTGATATGGATGCGGACATGGTTTACGCCACAGTATATCAGATGATGTTAAATCCCAGTGATTACATCGGAAAGAAAGTGCGGATACGGGGAACATATTATGTGGCCAACTCAGAAAAGACAAAAAAGAATTACTTTTACTGTATAATCAGTGATGCATTGGGGTGCTGTCAGAATGGTATGGAATTTGTCTGGGATGACGGAAGCCATGTATATCCTGATGAATACCCTGAGGAAATGTCTGAGATAACTGTGACAGGAACCTTTGACGTATATACAGAAGAGGGCGACGAAATGCAG
>JAILMH010000041.1 GCA_024692715.1 Lachnospiraceae bacterium | reverse complement strand
TACAAATACAAATTAGTAAAGCTTTGCACCAGCCGGGATGTGGTTATCAACCATGAGAAGGTGAAGTTCCTCATCCTCTGAATCCTTGAGGTTGTTTACTGCTGAAAGCAGCATACCGCAGGACTCAATGCCCATCATCTTTCTAGGCGGAAGGTTGGTGATTGCGATCAGAGTCTTTCCAACAAGTTCTTCCGGCTCATAGAAAGCGTGAATACCTGAAAGAATGATTCTGTCTGTACCTGTTCCATCATCAAGTGTGAACTGAAGGAGCTTCTTGCTCTTCGGAACAGCTTCACATGCCTTAACCTTTACAGCTCTGAAATCAGACTTGCTGAATGTATCAAAATCAACGTCTTCCTCGAAAAGAGGCTCAACCTTTACGTTGCTGAAATCGATCTGGCTGTTTGGTGTAAAGAAACCTGACTTCTCCTCTGCTGCCGCACCTACTTGAGTGTTATCCTTGTTAACGCTCTTGAGTGTCGGGAATGCGATTACATCTCTGATGGCAGCACTGTTTGTGAGCAGCATACAGAGTCTGTCGATACCATAACCGATACCACCCGTTGGAGGCATACCAAATTCCATAGCGTGAAGGAAGTCCTCATCTGTGTGGTTAGCTTCTTCATCACCTGCAGCAGCGAGTGCATCCTGAGCTGCGAAACGCTCTCTCTGATCGATAGGATCATTAAGCTCAGAGTAAGCATTACACATTTCCCAACCATTAATGTAAAGCTCGAAACGCTCAACCTTTGAAGGATCTTCAGGCTTCTTCTTTGTAAGAGGGCTGATCTCGATAGGGTGATCCATGATAAATGTAGGCTGGATCATCTTGTCTTCACAGAACTCATCAAAGAAAAGATTTACGATATCGCCCTTCTTATGATGAGCTTCGTAAGCAATCTTCTTCTCATCAGCGATCTTCTTTGCTTCTTCGTCTGTCTTAACAGTATCGAAGTCGATTCCTGTCTGCTCCTTGATGGCATCAACCATTGTGAGACGACGGAAAGGCTTAGAAAGATCGATCTCCTTGTCGCCGTATGTGATAACTGCGCTTCCGCATACGTTTTCAGCAAGATAACGGAACATTTCCTCTGTAAGGTCCATCATTCCGTTGTAATCTGTGTAAGCCTGGTAAAGCTCCATAAGAGTGAACTCAGGATTATGCTTTGTATCTGTTCCCTCATTACGGAATACTCGACCGATCTCGTAAACTCTCTCAAGTCCGCCGATGATAAGTCTCTTGAGGTAAAGCTCAAGTGAGATACGAAGCTTTCTCTCTTCATCAAGAGCATTGTAATATGTTGTGAATGGACGAGCTGAAGCACCACCTGCGTTCTCAACGAGCATAGGTGTCTCAACTTCCATGAAATCCTTATTATCAAGGAAGTTACGGATAAGCTTGATGATCTTAGAACGCTTGATCATTGTATCCTTAACATCCTCATTCATGATAAGGTCAAGATATCTCTGTCTGTAACGAGTATCTGTATCTGTAAGTCCGTGGAACTTCTCCGGAAGTGGAAGAAGTGCCTTTGAAAGAAGTGTAAGCTTCTTAGCGTGAACTGATACTTCGCCTGTTTTAGTCTTGAAAACAGTACCTTCAACACCGAAGATATCGCCTACGTCCATGAGCTTTTTGAACTCTTCGTAAGCTTCTTCACCGATTTCATCACGTGCAACGTAAACCTGAAGACGACCTGTCTTATCCATTACGTTACAGAATGAAGCCTTACCCATCTTACGCTTGAACATCATACGTCCTGCAAGCGTAACATCTTTATTCTCAAGTGCTTCAAAGTTATCTTTAATATCCTGTGTATGATGTGTTACATCAAACTTTGTTATAAGGAAAGGGTTCTTTCCTGCGTCTGTAAGCTGCTGGAGCTTATCTCTCTTAATCTGCAGTATATCCTGCTCAGGCATTTTCTCTAATCTCCTCTTCTATTAGTCTTCGACTCTTGCGATCTCAAGAACCTTATACTTAATTTCTCCGGCCTTAGTCTCAACCTTAACAACGTCACCTTCATGGTGTCCGAGAAGAGCCTTACCTACCGGAGACTCGTTAGAGATCTTACCCTTAAGGCTGTTTGCCTCTGTTGAACCAACGATACGATAATCCATCTCTTCGTTAAATTCCATATCAAGGATTTTAACTCTGCAGCCGATACGCACGCTGTTATCTGTGTTGTCATCATCTGTAACAACCTCAGCATGCTTAAGGATAGCTTCGATTTCTTCGATACGTCCCTCGTACTGGCTCTGCTCATCCTTAGCTGCATCATATTCAGCATTCTCGGAAAGGTCACCCTGCTCACGAGCCTCGGAAATCTTCTTAGCAACTTCCTTTCGTTTTACTGTCTTAAGCTCCTCAAGCTCTGCCTCAAGCTTCTTCAGTCCTGAATAAGTAAGAATGTTCTTTTTGATTGGCTGATGTCCTTCCATAGTTTGCGTCCTTTCATAAATAAATATATCTGTTTCCAAATATTGGTTTAAAGCTAATTTAATCCGCAGCGTACACCGCGGACGCGTTGTATTATAGTGATAAAAAACACTTCTGTCAAGGTTAAATCAAGATTTCATCGAGAATTTCATATAATCGTTCCACACTTTCTATCGTCGAAAGCGAAGTACGCAGTTTTGCTGAATTCGGAAGTCCTGTCGTATACCAGCAGATATGCTTTCGCATCTCTCTGACAGCCGTAAATTCACCTTTAGTCTTAAGCTCAAGTTCGATATGTCTGCGAATTACATTTTTTCGCTCTTCCATAGTAGGAACATATTTCCTTCCTTCTACAAGCTCTTTAAAAAGCCACGGTGCGCCCTTTGCGCCTCTGGCGACTGAAACTGCATCACAACCCGTTTCCTCAAACATTCTCTGCGCATCTTCAAAAGAAGTAACATCACCATTTCCTATTACAGGAATCTTCACAGCATCCTTTACAGCCTTTATTATGCTCCAGTCTGCTTTTCCCTCATAGTACTGGGTCCTCGTCCTTCCGTGCACGTGCACAGCAGCTGCTCCGTTAGCTTCGGCGATCTTCGCAACCTCTACAGCATTTACATGATCAGCATCGACACCTTTCCGGAACTTGATCGTTACCGGCTTTCCTGCTGTCTTGACCACAGCACTGACGATCTCTCCGATGAGCTTCGGATCCTTCATAAGTGCTGAACCATCGCCATTGTTAAAGATCTTCGGCATAGGGCATCCCATATTGATATCTAAAATATCAAACGGAAGCTCTGCACAGGCTGCTGCCTGCTCTGCCATAATATCGGGTTCTGAACCAAAAATCTGAAGTGCTACAGGTCTTTCTTCCGGTACAGTCAGCATTAGATCGTGAGTATTTTTATTCTTAAAATGCAGTGCCTTTGCACTTACCATCTCTGTGCACACAAGCCCTGCGCCGTATTCTGCGCAAAGTAAACGAAATGGCAGGTCAGAAACCCCTGCCATCGGTGCCAGTATAAAATTATTCTTAAGTGTTACATTTCCTATCTTCAAATCAGAACTACTTTCTATTTCAATCAGTCGAGATCAAGTTTCTCGCCTAAAAATACTATTCTATAGAAAAGTGTGAGCTCTTCAAAAAGCTCAGCCTTCTCTTTACGAAGCTCCTTGACCAGAAGTCCGGCGCCGATCTCGTCATAATTGACATCCATTTCTTCACCGTTTGTCTGGATCAGCATCTCTCCATCCTCGTCAAAAAGGATCTCGATAGTACCTCCTGCCTGCTCTGTGAATACCACACATGCAATCTGCAGCTGATCCTTTACAGCCTGAGGAAGCTTGCCGAATGCAGGATTCAGATAATACTTTCTGTCATACTGACTCGCTGCGCAAAGAACTACTAAACCTTTGTTATCATGTGTATCCATAAACACCTCTTACTGATACTTCTCCGGCATAAACATTCAAAGATGTGCCGTCATCCTTTGTTACCATAAGCTCGCCCTTGGAATTGATGCCCTTCGAATCAGCCTCAAATTCTCCCTTAGGGTCAAGCACTCTTACACGTCTTCCGACATTTACACATATTGCATTATACTCGTCTTCAAGCTGTGACAGGTCATCTGTCTCCTGAAATTTCGCATAATACTCTTCAAAAGCCGTTGCCGCTGCTGCTGCGACCTTTGCTCTTGAAACTTTTTTGTTTCCGGATTCTATGTAAAGTGAAGTGGCCGTTTTACTGATTTCCTCAGGAAATTCCGTAGTATTTACGTTTATTCCTGTCCCAATGATAACATAGCTTATCGAGTCCTCTTCCAGAGCCATCTCTGTAAGTATTCCTACAAGTTTCTTACCATTGATCACGATATCATTAGGCCATTTTATCTTTACTTCAAGCCCTGTGACCTCGGAAATCCCCTTCGCTGCAGCCATGGCCATGACCAATGTCAGCATCGGTGCGATATCTGGAATGAAATCCGGCTTAAGAAGATAGCTCATAGCCACATTAGTACCCTCAGGTGTCTTCCATTCCCTGCCTCTGCGGCCTTTGCCCAGAGTCTGTGAATCGGTTATCACCAAAAGGCCGTTCCCTGCGCCTTTTTCTGATCTTCTCTTGCATTCAGTATTTGTAGAGTCAACAGTCTTCATAAATACCAGATTTTCACCGGTGCCAAGCCACTTTGTCTTCATCGCACTGCGGATTGCATCTTCGCTGAAGACATCTTCGCTGCTGACAAGCCTGTATCCTCTGTTTGGAACTGCTTCGATTTCAAATCCCGATTTTCGCGCTTTATTGACCGCTTTCCATACGGAATTTCTCGAGATTCCGAGCCGGTCTGCTATTTCCTGCCCGGAAACAAATCCCTCTGATTCTGTTAAAAAATCTATAAGATTATTTGCCATTTTATATAAATCCAGTGTAATTATGCACGACCAGCAGCGTAAGGATAGCGAATGCAAACATAAAGAATATAGACAATAATTTCCTTAAGCGAATAAATCTGAAAATATTCAAAAAGCACATCGCTGCACATCCCACGTATGCTATCGTGTCTGAAACTTCATTTGGACCGTAATCACTGAGTGATATACAAGCTGCGATTATAACGGTGATGCATATCAGCATATTTATCGTATCGATAAATATATAAGTATCACGTTCCTCATTAGTTATTCGTATCTCACTTCTCTTCATATCCAAGTGTAGCAGCCATAACTGCTTTTATTGTATGCATACGATTCTCAGCTTCATTAAATACGATCTCAGCATTTTTCTGGAAAACTTCGTCAGTAACTTCCATATCTTTAATGCCGAAACGCTCGCCCATTTCCGCTCCGATCTTTGTTTCAAGGTCATGGAATGCCGGCAGACAATGCATAAATATTGCCTCATCAGAAGCTTTATTCATAAGCTCCATTGTAACCTTGTAAGGAGAAAGCTCTTTTATTCTTTCTGCCCAGATCTCATCAGGCTCACCCATTGAAACCCATACATCTGTATAGATAACATCAGCTCCTTTAACAGCTTTTTCAGGATCTGTCTCAAGGGTAACACTTCCGCCTGAAGTCTCTGCCCATTCCTTACATTCTTCAACAAGATCGGCATTCGGAAAATATTTTTCAGGTGCGCATGCTGTAAAGTGAAGACCAAGCTTTGCACAGCCGATCATAAGTGAGTTACCCATGTTATAACGAGCATCTCCCATATAAACGAACTTTCTGCCCTTAAGGTCTCCGAAATGCTCACGAATAGTCAGCATATCCGCAAGGATCTGTGTCGGATGATACTCATTTGTAAGTCCATTCCATACCGGAACACCGGCATAATTTGCCAGAGTTTCAACACGATCCTGTGCAAAGCCACGGTATTCTATACCGTCAAACATACGTCCAAGAACCTGAGCCGTATCTGCGATGGATTCTTTCTTCCCTATCTGTGATCCTGAAGGATCAAGATATGTCGAGCCCATTCCGAGATCATGCGCTGCCACTTCAAAGGCACAGCGCGTTCTTGTGCTTGTTTTCTCAAAGATAAGAGCCACGTTTTTTGTCTTAAAAACGTCGTGAGGTATACCTCTTCGCTTCATATCCTTGAATTTAGCCGCAAGGTCAATAAGATATGTGATCTCTTCCGGTGTAAAGTCTCTCAGTGTCAGAAAATGTCTGCCTTTCAATGAACCCATCGTTGTTTCTCCTTTTTCTTAACTCTGTACCTGTATCTTAAAAATGTTTTTCAGCGTACTTATACATCAAGATTGAGGCCGAAACTGCCGCATTAAGCGATTCCACCTGACCCTTCATCGGAATGATCAGTTTCTCGTCCGCGAGCTGTGTTATTTCATCACTGAGCCCGTTTCCCTCGTTGCCTATCATAAATGCAGTCTTCGGCGCATAATCGATTTCACTATAGCTCTTTTTTCCATCGAGATGAGCTGCATAAAAACGTACACCTGCGTTTTTCATCTCGTGAATTGTTTCTGAAAGATTCTCTGTATAAACAAAAGGAACTCTAAAGATCGCTCCCATTGTAGAGCGTACAACCTTTGGCGAATATATGTCAACCGTTTTACGATCCATTATCACGCCTGAAAGACCCGCTGCCTCACCGGTCCTCACCATAGTTCCAAGGTTTCCCGGGTCTTGAATTCCCTCTAATATTAAAAAAAGACCGTGCCCTGAGTCTGCAAGATCAGAAACACTGTATTGCTTCTGACGCACAACTGCGAGTACGCCCTGTGGATTCGTCGTATCACTTAATTTCTTAAAAATATCGTCTTTAACGATCTCACCCTGTATCTCAGGATTTTTTTTATGAAAACTCTCGGATAAATAGGTCTCAACAAGCCGGTCCTGAGGTATCTCACGAAACATCCGGATTCCCTCAACGACAAATGCCTTCTCTTCTCGTCTTGCTCTTGACCTGTCTAAAAGAGAGCGCACGGCGCGAAGCCGTGCGTTCGAAATAGACGTTATCATCTTGACATTGCTCTTGCAATCTCTACCCAGTACTCAGGTACTGTCTTCTTCATTGCAAGTGCCTCATCGATATCGTAATCACAGAAATCACCATTCATGTGGCATACAACTCTGTTTGTCTTACCCTGCTTAAGAAGGTCAGCTGCGTAAGCACCCATGATTGTAGCATAGAAACGATCCTTACATGTTGGTGAACCACCACGCTGCATGTAACCAAGAATTGTAGCTCTTGTCTCCATACCTGTAGCAGCTTCGATTCTTCTTGCCATTGATGTTGAGTGGCCAATACCCTCAGCATTAACGATAAGGAAGTGTGTCTTACCGATCTTTCTGGCCTGAATGATGTGATTGATGATTCTCTGCTCGTCGAAATCATAGTTCTCAGGAAGAAGAATTTCCTCAGCACCAGATGCAACACCGCACCAGAGAGCGATGTAACCAGCGCCACGACCCATAACTTCGATGATAGAACATCTCTCATGTGAGCTTGATGTATCACGAACCTTGTCAATAGCTTCCATTGCTGTATTAACAGCTGTATCAAAACCGATTGTGTAATCTGTGCATGCGATATCAAGGTCGATCGTACCAGGAAGACCTACTACAGCGATACCGTGCTTTGAAAGTCCAAGTGCGCCCTTGTAAGAACCGTCACCACCAATAACTACTACTGCATCGATTCCAAGGTCTTTAAGGATCTTAGCGCCCTTAGCCTTACCTTCGTCTGTTCCAAACTCTTCGCTTCGAGCTGTTCTGAGGATAGTACCACCCTTCTGAATAGAATCTGAAACGTCCTTTGAAGTCATCTCATGAATTTCTCCGTTGAGAAGTCCCTGGTATCCTTTTTCAATACCATAAACCTTCATTCCGTTTGAAAGAGCTTTTCTAACAACGGCACGAATTGCAGCATTCATTCCCGGTGCATCTCCACCGCTTGTAAGTACTGCGATTGTTTTAATTTCTTTTTCAGCCATAATAGGTACCTCACTTCTATAACATAACAATTAGGATAAACTTTATAAGATTTCGTCAAATTATTATAATAAACTTTTTATTACTTTTCAACAACCATCGTTACATTTATAACAATTTAACATTTTTGTCCCCGAATTCGTTCAATAACGAATCCATCAGCACTTGATCACATTTAACATTTTGTGATCGCGGCAGGACCTTCTGCTGCTTTTCTTCTTTAAGGTAAATGATAACAGTATCATTTCCTTCAGACGGCCTGAGAATCTCCATAAGCCGCTGCTCTTTTTCATCGTACTCTGCTCTTGATGCAAACTGAATATAAAGCTTTCGCGGCATTTCTTCGAAGGTCACGACCTTATTGGCTATCAGCTGTCCGTCTTTTTCATCATCAGCCTTTACTGTTCCTGTGATAAAGACTTTCCTGTCAGGCGCAAGATATGAAGCATAAGCCGCATATTTATCCGGCCAGACAACTACCTCAACAGTTCCGATAAGATCCTCGAGCAGCAGTATCGCCATGGTATCGCCTTTTTTTGTATGGCGGATATTAATATCGCTTATCAGCCCTCCGATGGTCTGGGAGGATCTTTCTCTAAGGCCGATCATATTTGTTTCCGGGTCCAGTGCGAACTGTCCTGCATCTGCTGTGATGTGCTTTCTCCAAAGCTTTTCGTACTCTCTCAGAGGATGACCGGTAACGTACACGCCAAGCATTTCTTTTTCAAATGCAAGCTTTACATCATCCGGAAATTCGCCCACATTCGGAAGTTTTTCAATTTTTGACTCCTGAGCGGCCTCTCCTCCCATCATATCAAATATCGACATCTGCCCGGCGATATTGTTCTTTCTGTCATCCGCAGCCGTATCCATAAGGATATTAAATACCGCCATATACTGCTTACGGGTTCCGCCGAGGGAATCCATTGCTCCGGCTTTTATCAGCGCTTCGACAGTTCTTTTATTTACTTCCGTGCCTGTCATTCTGTCTACGAAATCCTTAAGGCTTACGAAAGGACCATTTACCTGCCTTTCCTTCTCGACTGATTCGATGACAGAGATTCCGACTGATTTTATCGCCGAAAGTCCGTAGCGGATGGCTTTATCCCCTGACGGTGCAAAGCCTTTGACCCCTTCATTTATATCCGGTGGAAGGATCTCGAGCCCCATGCTTCTGCAGGAAAGAAGATAGCCTGACATCTTTCCCGGATTGTCGATGACACTTGTGAGCAGCGACGCCATGAATTCTACCGGATAGTAGTACTTAAGCCATGCTGTCTGCATTGTTACATATGCATAGCATGCCGCATGCGATTTATTGAACGCATACTTTGCGAAATCCATCATGTCGCCGTAAATCTTTCTGGCAACATTTTCATCAATTCCTTTCGAAATACATCCCGGAACACCTTGATCTTTATTACCATAGACGAAGTTATTTCTCTCTTCCTCCATGACATGCTGCTTTTTCTTACTCATGGCACGGCGCACAAGGTCAGCACGTCCAAGCGTATATCCGCCAAGCTGCTGAACTATCTGCATTACCTGCTCCTGATATACGATACAACCATAGGTCGGCTTAAGTATCGGCTCAAGCTCCGGGCAATCATATTTAACATTTGCAGCATTTTTCTTTCCCGAAATATACTTAGGGATGAAATCCATCGGGCCCGGTCTGTAAAGTGCGATCCCGGCAATGATATCCTCCAGAGACTCAGGCTTTAAGTTTTTCATAAAGCTCTGCATTCCGCCAGACTCGAGCTGGAATACACCGTCAGTCTCTCCGGTTCCTATATAGTCAAGAACCTTCTTATCATCATAGTCGATGGCATTGATATCAAGATCTGTCCCCGGGTGGCGCTCATTCACGAAATTCACAGCATTCTGAATCACCGTAAGAGTTCTAAGGCCGAGGAAGTCCATTTTCAAAAGGCCAAGTTCCTCAAGGGTAGTCATGGTGAACTGTGTTGTGATCTCACCGTTTGAGCCTCTCGAAAGCGGAACATAATGATCAGCACTCTCAGGTGTGATGAGAATACCTGCAGCATGCATCGAAGTATGCCTTGGCAGCCCCTCAAGACGCATGCACATATCGATCACAGTATGCACCGTATCATCTGTTTCATAAAGCTTTCTTAAGTCATTGTTTTCCTTAAGTGCCTTTTCCAGAGTGATATTCAGCTCATTTGGTATCATCTTTGAAAGATTGTCTCCGAAGGCATACGGAAGGTCCATTACACGCGCCACATCTCTGATAACACCCTTCGCCGCCAGTGTACCGAAGGTTACGATCTGTACGCACTTATCGCGCCCGTATTTACGGACAACATAATCTATGACCTCCTGCCTGCGCTCGAAGCCGAAATCCACATCGATATCAGGCATGGAAA
This sequence comes from Lachnospiraceae bacterium, assembly GCA_024692715.1. Classification (GTDB taxonomy): domain Bacteria; phylum Bacillota; class Clostridia; order Lachnospirales; family Lachnospiraceae; genus NK4A144. Next base: position 51,408 of record JAILMH010000041.1, on the reverse strand, counting down.
CACGTTCCGGGTTAAGGAATCGCTCAAAAAGAAGATCATACTTCACCGGGTCGATATCTGTTATCTTAAGAGCATATGAGACTATGGCACCTGCTGCAGAGCCTCGTCCCGGGCCTACCGGAATATCATGCTCCTTCGCATAATTGATGTAATCCCATACTATAAGAAAATAATCAACATATCCCATCTTCTGGATGACACCGAGCTCATACTGCATCTGCTCATAGAGCTTTCCGTCATCGTCCGGGTATCGTTCCTTAAAACCTTCATCACAAAGATGATTTAAGTAACTCCATGAATCATAGCCTTCCGGCACTTCAAAATGCGGCAGCTTAGTATGATGGAATTCTATCTCTACATGACATCTATCGGCAATCTTTTGAGTATTATCAAGTGCCTCCGGAGCGTACGGGAAGAGCTCGCGCATCTCTTCCTCACTCTTTACGAAATACTGGCCGCCCACATAGCGCATTCTGTCTTCATCTGCAAGCTTCTTGCCAGTCTGAAGGCAGAGGAGGATATCATGAGGCTTTGCATCATCTGCGTATGTGTAATGTATATCATTTGTACATACAAGCGGGATGTCGAGCTTCTTCGACATAGCCACTAGCTGCTGATCCACCAGCCTCTGATCTGAAATGCCATGATCCTGCAGTTCAAGGAAAAAATTCCCCTTTCCGAAAATATCAAGATACTCAAGTGCAGCCTTTTCCGCTTCATCGGTAAATCCCCGCACTATATCCCTCGGTATCTCTCCCGCAAGACACGCAGAAAGAGCTATTATTCCTTCGTGATACTGCCTGAGTACCTCTTTATCTACTCTCGGCTTATAGTAATAACCCTCAGTAAAGCCGATAGAGACTATCTTCATAAGGTTTTCATAGCCTTGATTGTTTTCAGCCAGGAGTACTAAATGATAATATCTGTCATCATCATTATTTCCTGTCTTCTCATGCCTCGACCCGGGGGCCACATATACCTCGCAGCCAAGAACCGGATTGATCCCTGCCGCATTACATTCCTTATAAAAATCGATCACACCATACATAACACCGTGGTCGGTTATTGCCGCAGAATTCATTCCAAGTTCTTTTACCCTTGAAACGTATTCTTTTATTTTATTTGATCCATCCAGCAGTGAATATTCTGTATGTGTATGTAAATGAACAAAAGACATATTTTTACCTTTCACAAACTCATCTTTTCGTTCGCAATTCTACCATAAATACAGCAAAATTCACATTAAAACTTAAGAATTTACTCATTAATGTATACTCCATACCATTTTCTTACAAAATCCAAAACATTTTAACATTCTATTGACGGAATGTTGATTTAGTGTTATCGTCAAAGAACAAAACTAATTAAATATTAGCTATTCTCTTATTAAGAGTGGTGGAGACCCAAAGGATCTGTGAAGCCACGACAACCTCCGTTTAGCGGAAGGTGCCAACCTTGAGCGAGAAATTCGAACAATGAGAGGATTTGATTATCAGTTTGTCGAGTCCACTGTTGTTTACAGCGGGCTATTTTTTTACCGATTTTTAAATCGGAGAATGGAGTTATATGGAAAAAAGATTATTTACTTCAGAGTCAGTTACCGAAGGACATCCTGACAAAGTCTGTGATGCGATTTCTGACGCTATCCTTGACGAGTGCATCAGACAGGATCCTATGAGTCGTGTAGCATGTGAGACAATGGCATGTACTGGCTTCGTAGTCGTTACAGGTGAGATCACAACTAAGGCTTATGTAGATATCCAGAAGACTGTACGTGAGACAGTTCGCGAGATTGGCTACACAAAGTCTGACTACGGTTTTGACGCTGAGACATGTGCTGTTTTTACAGCTATTGATGAGCAGTCTCCTGACATCGCTATGGGTGTTGACAATGCCCTTGAGACAAAGTCTGAGCTTAAGGCTCTCGAAAAGAACATGTCTGACGCTGAGATCGGTGCAGTAGGCGCCGGAGATCAGGGTATGATGTTTGGCTATGCCACAAACGAAACCCCTGAATTCATGCCTTACCCTATCAACCTCGCTCAGAAGCTCACAAGACAGCTTACAAAGGTTAGAAAAGATGGCACACTCGGATACCTCCGTCCAGACGGAAAGTCTCAGGTTTCTGTAGAGTACGATGAGAACGGTAAGCCTTCAAGACTTGAGGCTGTTGTTATCTCTACCCAGCATGATCCTGATGTTACACAGGAGCAGATCCACAATGACATCAAGAAGTATGTATTTGATCCGGTAGTTCCTGCAGGAATGATCGACGATAAGACAAAGATCTACATCAATCCTACAGGACGTTTCGTAATCGGTGGTCCTCACGGTGATGCAGGTCTTACAGGACGTAAGATCATCGTAGACACCTACGGCGGCTACGCTCGTCACGGCGGCGGAGCTTTCTCTGGTAAGGACTGCACAAAGGTTGACCGTTCAGGTGCTTATGCAGCTCGTTATGTTGCAAAGAACATCGTTGCCGCAGGTCTTGCTGACCAGGCTGAGATCCAGCTTTCATACGCTATCGGTGTTGCAGAGCCTACATCTATCATGATTGATACTTTCGGCACCGGAAAGCTTTCTAACGAAAAGCTCACAGAGATCATCCGCGAAAACTTCGACCTTCGTCCGGCAGGAATCATCAAGATGCTTGATCTCCGTCGCCCGATCTACAAGCAGACAGCTGCTTACGGCCACTTCGGACGCACAGACGTCGATCTTCCATGGGAAGCATTAGACAAGGTTGACGTACTGAAAAAATACCTCTAAAATAGTAGGTATATCGGCTGAATTTGGGGAAGTAAAGCCGCGATAAGGGGGATTTAATATGTCCAGAATTCTCACTCAGAATCTGGTTCCGGGAATGATCACTGCCGAAGATGTATACTCTTACAATAATCAGCTGATCATTGCCAAGGACACGCCGCTCACAGATAAGGTCATTACAAAGCTTGAGTTTTATTCTGTTTTATCAATACGCATTAAGGACGGTTCTGAAGATACTTCTGCGGAAAGCGAAGTTCCAGCAGGCCTTACTGAAGATGCGCCTTATTCTGCAAAGGTCAAGGCTACTCCTGAATATAAAAAATTCCGGAAGGATTTCAATGAATCGTTGAAGTCCTTCCGTACAAATATTAATGATGTTGTTGCAAAACACACCATTAATACTGACGAATTGCTCTCCAACGCTTCCAAACTGTTGGAGGGAAATCCATCAGGTATCCATATCTTTGATATGCTGCATAATATGAGAGAATTCGATGATCCCACTTATGCACATAGCCTCAATGTTGCACTTATCTGCAACGTTTTCGGAAAATGGCTGGACATGCCGCGTCAGGATGTTCATATGCTTACGCTGTGCGGAATGCTGCACGACGTCGGCAAAATGAAGATTCCCGAAAATATCATCAGTAAACCCGACAAGCTTTCAAACGAAGAATACTCCATCATCAAGACCCACACAGTAGAAGGCTTTAATATCCTCAAGGCTGTCGACATCGATGATCATGTCAGGAATGCAGCTCTCATGCATCACGAGCGCTGTGACGGTTCCGGATATCCCTTCGGACTGACTACAGAACGAATCGACCGTTTTGCAAGGATAATTGCCATCGCTGACGTCTACGATGCTATGACAAGCCCGCGGGTATACCGTGGTCCGATGTGTCCATTCAAGGTAATTGAGATATTCGAAAGCGAAGGGCTTCAAAAATACGATCCTGAATATATCCTGGTATTTCTGGAATATATCGTAAATACATACATGAATAATCGCGTAAGACTTTCTAACGGTATGGAAGGTGATGTTGTTCTCATAAACAAGCTGAGCCTTTCAAGGCCAATGGTACGCTGCGGCAATCACTACATCGACCTTTCCCGTGAAAAGGGCATTTCAATCGAAGCAATTATTTAAACAAAAAAAGAGCTTCTCATTTTTATTTAATGAGAAGCTCTTTTATATGCTTAGACCACTGAAGTTTTCAGCGTAAATTTCTGTACATCGATATCGCCGCCGCATTTCTCGATTATTCCGCCAAGTTTACGGATCTTCACTTCAAAATCTTCATATCCACGTTCGATAAAGTGAATATCATCGATTATTGAAACGCCGTCAGCTGCCAAAGCCGCCATTACAAGTGCAGCACCTGCTCTAAGGTCAGGAGATGAAACTCTTGCACCTGTATAGCCCTTTACACCTGTGATAATAGCTGTATTTCCTTCTACTTTAACATCAGCACCCATGCGGACGATCTCGTCAACATACTTAAAACGGTTCTCAAATATACTCTCTGTGACAAGACTTGTACCCTCTGAAAGAGCGAGAGCAACACCTGCCTGAGGCTGCATATCTGTAGGGAATCCCGGGTATGGAAGCGTCTTGATATTTGTCGGCTTAAGGTGATCTGTTCCCTTAACACGAACTGTATCGTCAAACTCTTCTACTGTACATCCCATTTCGATGAGCTTTGCAGAGATAGATTCAAGATGCTTAGGGATCACATTCTTTACAGTGATATCACCGTTTGTGACTGCCGCAGCAAACATGAAGGTTCCGGCTTCGATCTGATCAGGGATGATCGAATAAGTTGTTCCATGAAGCTTCTCAACTCCATGAATTCTGATGATATCAGTACCGGCACCCTTGATATCTGCACCCATACTGTTAAGGAAGTTTGCAACATCTACAACATGCGGCTCTTTCGCTGCATTTTCGATAGTTGTCTTTCCTTCAGCCATGCAGGCTGCCATCATTACATTGATGGTTGCACCAACTGTTACAACATCCATGTAAATATGTGCACCGACAAGCCTGTCAGCGTGTGCAGAGATCTGACCACGTTCTACGTTTGCTTCTGCTCCGATAGCTCTGAAACCCTTAAGATGCTGGTCTATAGGACGGCTTCCGATATTACATCCGCCCGGAAGCGGAACCTCAGCCTCTTTATATTTACCAAGAAGCGCACCGATAAGATAGTATGAAGCTCTGATCTTCTTGATAAGCTCATACTCAATATTTACGTTGCGCACGTTGGCACCATTGATTTTAACTTTATGACGTGAAACTCTTTCGATGACAACGCCGATCTCACTCATCGCATCAAGCATGACGTTTGTATCGCGCACATCCGGAAGATTTTCAATAGTGACTGTTTCATCACTCATCAGAGCTGCTGCAAGGATTGCAAGTGCTGCATTCTTTGCGCCGCCAATTACAACTTCACCCTTAAGCGGATTTCCTCCGCGGACCATATATCGATCCATTTCTAATTTATTTCCCACACTCATCTTCTGCGTGTCTTCCTTTTTTGAACAGAATAACCGAATTTTCCAATTTTCTTCCCAAGAGTTACATATTCACCATGAGAGTAAACGATCAGCCCCGCTCTCATAAGATCAAGCTTTCCTTTAGGATCAAGCAGGGATTCATCAACGTTCACCCCTGTAACCTCAGCAATAAACATGTCATGACTTCCAAGCGGCATGATGTTCTTCACCTTACACTCAATATTTACAGGACTTTCTGCGATACCCGGAGCCGAAATGCTCTTTGACTCCTGAGCTGTAAGATGACATTCCTTAAATTTATCTACATCTCTTCCACTTCTTACACCGCAGAAATCTGCCGAACGTGTAAGCTTATCAGTGGTAAGATTTATAACGAATTCTTTTGTTTCTTTTATAATATCATATGAATATCTGGAAGGTCTCACGGATATTGAAACCATCACAGGATCTGAACAAACTGTTCCTACCCATGCAACTGTAAAAATATTTGGCTTCTCCCCTTCCCGCTGGCACGAGATCATTGCCGCCGGAACAGGATACAGCATGTTGCCGGGTTTCCAAAATGCTTTTGACATAATTTTACCTCATAAATCAGTGCTGCTGAGGAGCATGTATTCTGTATAACTTAACATGCACTTATGACCATAGTCAAAACATTTTAACATTATTTTTGACTCTTATCAATCTTTATGTCAGAAACAGCAAAAATTATCGCAAATATATAGTTATTTGTTGAATGTCTTTTGTATAATCCGTCATTTTAAACTATTGTTTTGACTTTTTTGTTATTTTATTGTGCATGTTTAATATATTGTTACATCCAGTTCATAGTTTGTTCATAAATAATTGCTATATTATAAGTGTCTTAAGAAAGACAAAACAAACAAATGCGATGTAGATGATTTTTTCATAATAAGCCTCGGGGCCGAAAGGTTCCGGGGCACTCCTCTTTTAAATCTTAAATAACACACAAAAATGGAGCTGCTCATGCAGCTCCATTTGCTTTTATTATTCTGCTTCGCCGTACATCCGCTCCTTCAGCAGAGTTCTCTCCGCAGCGAGCTTCTGCTGCTCGATCTGCTCCTGAACTCCGGATTCCTTAGCTGATGCAAAATCTCTGACCTCATCGTTAAGTGACATCATCTTGGCATCAAGATCCGAAACCATCTCTGCACATTCGAAAAGCTCTCTCTTGATGTGTTCAGGAGCCTCACCCTCGAATTTATAGTTTATCTTGTGTTCAAGACTTGCCCAGAAATCCATCGCAACTGTACGGATCTGAATTTCAACCTTTGTATCTACACAACCATCTGAAAGAAAGATCGGAACTGTGACTATCATGTGATAGCTCTTATAACCGCTTTCCTTTGGATTCTTAATATAATCCTTGATTGAAAGAACTTTGATATCATTCTGATTTGCAAGCATCTCTGCTATATCATAGATATCAGATGTGAATGAACATATAACACGGATTCCCGCTATATCATTCACGTATTTGACCATATTTTCAATCGTCGATTCATATCCGCGCCTTCTCAGTTTTTTCACAATACTTTCAGGCGTTTTGATCCTTGATTTAATATGCTCGATCGGGTTATACCGATGAACATGCTGGAATTCATCATTAAGGATCTCCAGCTTTGTGTTAATTTCCTTTAGTGCCGAATTATACAGCAATATGATAGTCTTCCAGCTATCAACACTGTCATATGTCGCTTCAGTATAGTCCATATGTCCCTCTTTAAATATTCGGCGATCCCCATCGCCTTTATTTGGCCACCCCACAGCCGTTAAAGTGATATTGTATACAATAATCTTATCACAAACATCTGTACAATTCTATTCTGTACATTAAGTTTAACAAACGTTTAAGAAACTTGTGTGAATTATTTATAAATCACCTTAAAGCGGCGATTCTTAATTTCACCGATCTTTCCATGCCTTCTCAAAAATTCAATAATTAAATCGGGCATCTCTTCTGTACTGCTCAGCTTTGTTTCACTCTTTCCAATGGCGTCATATCCACCCGTTCCAGTTGCCCTGTAATTATTAGCTGCAAGAGTATACACCTTATTCATTATAACAGGTTCACCATTCATTGTCAAAAGTTTAACAACCCTCTCTCCGACCGGTTTTCTAAGGTCAAATTCATAGTCGAGACCCGCCCAGAAGTCGTAGTTATAATGCTCTACCTTGGGTTTTAAGAAGGTGTCAGATATCTCAGGCTTACCATTCTTTATCTCAAGGTATTCGGCTGATCTCTCAAGCGAATCCTTGATCGTCTGACCTGTGACCTTTTTAATCGTAAGAGTGTTTGCAAAAGGATAGATATGTGCCACATCTCTTATGCTTATATACTTAGGTACTCCAAGAGCTTCATTCCCAAGGCTTGAACATGCAAAGTCAGCCCTGCTGAATTCAAGCTCCACCTGATTGAAAAGATCCGCCACACGGCTTCCACTGATCGCACAGTCGAGCTTTTTTTCCGGAAGTATCTCTTCATCAAGCTCTCCGATGGTCTGATCAAGCCATTTCTGAATCTCTGCCTGCATCGGCTGAAGCCTGTTATAAAGGCTATCTTCATGCGCATTTCCAACCTTGACAATTTCAGAGCTGATATTTAACTTTCCGTTTTCTTCAACTGCTTCAAGCTCCACATATTCCTTCGCCTGATCCGCGGGCTGGACCGCATGAGTTCCGGCAATTTCAACAGATGGTATGGACATGTGCTGATGTCCCGTGAGAAGAATGTCAAAATCAAGCTTTTCACACATTTCACAGGCAACATTCTCCCTTGTGTCAGCAAGCGGCTTGCCTGTTGAAAGATCCTTTTCAAAGCCGCCGTGATAAATACATACTGTAATATCTGATCTTTCCCTAAGTTTTGCAAGTTCCTGCCTTGCAGCTTCTATAGGTTCTGTCACTTCAAGCTCTGTGAGATTTTCTTCCCTCTCCCAAAGGTTTACATAATCAGTTACAACTCCGGTTATTCCAATTCGCAAACCATTAGAAAGGGTATGCACTGTTGATTTTTCCAGTTTCAGCTCTCCGCGTTTATCTATAACATTTGCGCAGAGGCACTTCGCCTTCATTTTATCAAGATACTTCTTTATTTCGCCATATCCAAAATTGAAATCATGATTGCCAAGTGTGAAGTAATCACATTTCATTTCATTAAAACCTTCGGCTATCGGATGAAAATCATACTGTTCTTCATGGCTCAGATAATATTGAGTAAGCGGTGTACCCTGGAGACTGTCTCCTCCGTCAATGACAAGCGTATCCCCATCTTTTTCTATCTGCCCGGCAATATTTAAGAGTCCGGAATTTTCCGGAGAATTTGTTGGATAATTAAATGGAAGCACATGGCCATGTGTATCTGATGTAAATATAATTTTGAATTTTCTGTTCATTTTAATACCTTTGTTACATTATTAAAGCGAAGCGTTCAGCGCGCTTCGCTTTTCTTATTTTATCAGCCTCTTGCGAGCTTTACTCTGATCTTGGTCGAAATAAACTCGATTATGAGTACAAGCACGATAAGTCCCGCAAGGATGGCTCCTGTCTCATTCCAGCGATATGAATTCATCGCAAAGATCAACGGAGCACCGATACCACCGGCACCAACAATACCAAGTACAGTAGCGTCTCTAAGGTTAATATCAAATCTATAAATTGCAGTTGATGCAAAGTTAGGCATAAGCTGTGGAAGAATTCCATATCTTATCTTTTGCCATGTTGTACATCCGGCAGCATCGAGAGATTCGAGAATTCTTGTATCCAGATCCTCTATAGCCTCTATATACATCTTCGTCACCATTCCGACTGAACAAAGGGACATTGTAAGAAGTCCTGCAAATGCACCGGGTCCTGTAACTCGAATAAACATAAGTCCATATACAAGTGACGGAACTGTACGAATTGCCATTATTACCATTCTTCCGATAAATGCCACAGGCTTTGGTGAAAGATTTGATGCTGTGATAAACGCAAGCGGTATAGATATTATAGCACCGACAACCGTTCCCATGAAAGCAATACACATTGTTTCAAGAAGAAGATACGGAACTCCCTGATTTGTAAGATTCAAAAGAAGTTTTGTATCCGGATGAAAGATTCCCGAAAGAATATTTATCGCTATCTTTCCACCATTCTGATTTGTTCCGCTGGTCTCAACCGCTGTAGCACTCCATACCATAAGTCCAATTATAATAACTGCAAGCACCAGCTCAAATACCCAGTTTTTCGGGCGGGCGTCATAAGCTTTTTTAATTTTATTATCCATTCTAACCCCCTTAAACCAGTTTCTTACGAGCTGCACGGCTTATTGATTCAATGATGAATACTGTAACAAAAAGCGCAACAAGGATCATTCCTACTGAAGAATATTCTTTCCAGCCTATCTTTTCGTTTAAGATAAGTCCGATACCTCCGGCACCTACATATCCAAGGATAGCCGCATAACGGACATTTCCTTCAAAGTTAAAGAGACAGTTTGAAAGATACATAGGAAGTACCTGCGGGATTATAGCGCTGATAAAAGCTCTGGTCTTTGTTGCTCCCATTGCCTCCATAGCTTCAAATGAACCCATATCAACTGTTTCAATCTCTTCATATGTAAGCTTTCCGATATATGCAAATGAGAATATCGCGATAGCTGTAGTACCTGCAAGTGTTCCAAGTCCGAAGATATATGTGGCGATAAGTGCCGATACAAGTGTAGGAAGTGTACGTACAACTCCAAGGAAAAGCCTTACTATCGCAACAACAGCTCTATTCGGGATCACATTTGTCGAAGCGAGCATTGCGAACGGAACAGCAAGAAGTGAACCGATAACTGAACCCAAAAGCGACATCTTGATAGTATCAAAAAGCGGCCCCCATACCTGTGAAAGATACTCGAGCTTTGGCGGGAACATCTCGCCTAAAATTACAAAAAACTGATTCATCCTCTTCACAAGAACCGCCATATCAAAGCCGGTGATCCTGATGGAAAGGATGAGCATTGCCAGGATTATCACAACTGCAACAGGCATCCTCGATGCTTTCTGCTGCACGCTTTTACCATTCGGAAGAGTATACGTCTTCGGACGAAAGATCTTATCATAAATACTCATTAAGCTGCTCCTTCACTCTTTGATGCTTTATCATTGCTGCCCTTGTAAATTCTATCGAGAACTTCATCCGTTACATTTTCTGAAGGGCCATCGTATACTATTTCGCCTGCACGGATACCGATCACACGATCAGCATATTTGAGAGCAAGGTCAACGTGATGGATATTTATAAGGATTGAAATGTTCATATCCTTGTTGATTCTCTTGAAATCATCCATTACCTGAGTTGCCGTGATCGGATCGAGCGCTGCAACAGGCTCATCCGCAAGAATGATCTGCGGATTCTGTGCAAGTGTTCTTGCAAGAGCTATTCTCTGCTGCTGACCACCCGAAAGCTGATCTGCTCTGACAAACGACTTATCAAGGATTCCCACCTTATCAAGACACTCCATAGCCTTGATCTTTTCTTCCTTTGTAAAAATTCCAAATGCTGCGCGGAACCACGGAATCTCCGGGACAAATGCTGTAAGAACGTTTTTGATAACTGTTGTCCTGGTTATGAGATTGAATGACTGGAAGATCATTCCGATCTTACGTCTGAACTGACGGAGGGCTTTTCCTTGAAGTGACATCACATCTACTCCATCAACTGTAAGTTTTCCCTCTGTAACATCATGCATACGGTTTATAGTACGGATAAGTGTTGATTTTCCGGCACCTGAAAGTCCGATGATAGCAACGAACTCGCCCTGATTGATCTCAAGGTTGATATTCTTCAATCCGACAAATCCATTAGGATATTTTTTTGTTACATTTTCAAATTTTATCATTTTCTTCCTCGCTGACTTGCTAAACTGATTTTTATGCAGTAAAAGAGGAGGCGATGAAACCTTGCCTCCTCTTTAATACGGCACTTCTAAATTATTTTTTTAACAAAAATTACTGAGCTGACATGCTCTGAAGGAACTTCTGAGCCTCACGCTCTGAATCGTAATCGCTGTCGTTAGCTGCTACATAACCCTGATGGCTGTAGATTGCGATGACCTGCTTACCTTCGTCTGTGTTTCCGATGTTGATGAATGCCTGCTGAAGTGCACTCTTGAAGTCTGCGTCCTGCATAACTTCTGATGATTTGCTGACAGAGATAGTGTCGTTGTAAATTCCGTCAGTAACACCGATCACGTTTGTATCATCCCAGATGCTGTTTGACATAGCATAATCGCCTGTCCAGTCTTCTTCATAGTCACGACGGGCATCTGCATAGCAGCAGAGAACGTCGATCTGGCCTGAAGCAAGTCTTGCGAAAGCACTTCCGTAAGAGTCAGACTGTACTGCATGTGAAAGCTCTGTGATGTTCTTTCCGTACTTATCCTTGAGCCAGAGTGAAGGGTAGATATATCCGGCAGATGATGAAGAGTTCATAACGCTCCAGTTAGCGCTGTCAATGTCTTCCCATGTAAGCTCTTCTCCGGCATTTACCTTAGCTGCAAGTTCCTGTCCCTTTTCAGAAGGTCCCGCTATCATAAGTGCTCTGTAGTATGTAACCTGGTCGTCAGTCGCCTCTGTAGGCTTATTGTCGTTCCAGTCTTTAGCACTATCGGAATCAATTGAAAGGCCATCTCTTGTAGCTGTAAGAAGAACTTCAGCACCATCGTCGTAAAGAACGTATGTACCGCCCGGGATAAATCCAAGGTCTGTTGTTCCTGCAGTAAGCGCTTCACCTACTGCTTCAAAGCTTGTACCAACTGTGATGTTGACGTTATTGATGTCATATCCAAGCTTGCTCATTTCAGACTTAAGCATGTCCTTGAGCGGTTCAGTAGCTGTAACAATTTCGTCAGGCTCACGAGAAGGAACAAATGCAATGTTGAGATCCTCAACAACCTTGTTTCCGTTTGCAGACTCTTCTGTTGCAACAGATGTTTTTGAACCACATCCTGTAAGCATTCCTGTGATCAAAGCACCAGTAAGCATCATGGCCAGTAGTTTTTTCATAATTCCGATTTCCTCCTAAAGAATACAGAATACACATAAATTTCCTAAGATATAATAAAGTCTTTATAAACAAATTACAAGTTTAAATTTGCATTAATTTATCCTGATCCTTTATTAGAAACCCGTGTCCATTTGGTGTTAGAGTTTTTAAAACTTTATTAACAATAATTGCGTCAAGTAGAAAAAATGTTCATAACATGTTATTATTTTAGTGTTTGTTATGTTCACATTAGATACATCAAAATGAAAATGTATCATTTATATGGAGGCTATTATGAGAAAAATTAATGTTTCTAAGACGGTTGCTGCTGTTATCAGCGCAAGCATCCTTGCTATGAGTCTTACAGCTTGTGGCTCTTCTGCTACAACTGCTTCTACAGCTGCTTCTACTGAGGCTGCTTCTACAGTTGCATCTACAGAGGCTGCTTCTACAGAGACAGAAGCTTCTGAAACAGAAGCATCTGAGTCTGAGGTTTCTGAGGAAGAGACTGAGGAAGCTTCTACTGAGGCTGCTTCTACTGAGGAAGCATCTACAGAGGCTGTTTCAGCTGACGAAGTTGAGACAGACGACACAAACACAGATATCACAGCCGGTACTATCGACGCTGATGGAAACTATTCTTGTTCAGCAATCCTTGGCGACGGTGCAGTTGATGCAACAGTTTCAGCACTTGGCTCATCTATCGTAAATAAGGATTCTTCTTCAGCATCAGCTATCGGAGATACAGGTTCTACAACTCTTAAGGATGCTAGACTTAAGTATCTTACAGAGGAGAACGACGGAGACAAGGATGCAGCTGAGGATGATCTCGAAGATTATGAGGCAGATGCACCAAGCGATGCAGTTAAGACAGCAATCAAGAAGTACGCTGATGATCTCGGTAAGCTCTTCAACCAGTTCGGTGTAACAGCTTACGATCTTTCTTCACCATACGACAGCGATTCTGATTACATCGAGTACGATGTTTACACAAGCGAAGGAAAGCTCTTCTACCTTGACTTCACTCTTACAGACGGCGCTGTTGACAGCATCGACTTCAGCGAAGAATAATTTATAAATAAAAATCCCGACAGCCTTCAAAAGCTGCCGGGATTTTTTTATTTACCTACTCTGTTGTAATTTATCAGACATCCATCAAGTATGATCTGTCTTTCATCATCTGTAAGAGCTCCAAGCGTAAGCTCAAATTCCTTAAGTTCACTGCCGCTTACTGTATATGCCTTGATCACATCTGCTTTTTCCTCAACCGCCTTGCGGATTCCCGGAACATATATATAATCAAGATTCTTAAACGGAAGTTCACCTTCTTTGATAAGGAACGGAAGCATTCCCCAGTTGATAAGATTGCTGCGATAGCGCTTTGTAGCATACTCGTTTGCGATGTTTGCCCATCCGCCAAGTACCTTCTGGCATGAAGCTGCCTGCTCACGTGCCGAGCCATCTCCCGGTTTTACCGCAAAGATCGTCGATCCTACACCTGTATTCTCCCATGTCATGTCCACAAATTTTCCGCGGATCGTCTTTACTGCTGCCGGAATCTCTGCAGAGGCCTCGACAGCTTTTTCCATAGAAGTTACACCGTCTTCTCTTGCCTTCTCATAGGTCTGGATCTCCTTCGCACGTCCTACATATTCAGGATCTTTCCTTGAAAGAGTGAACTCTGCAAGTCCGAGAGGATTTGAACGATATGAAGATGTCTCTCCTGATGGGATCAGCTCATCTGTTGTCGTTACCGGATCATGGATCTCTGAAACAACCTTGAGAAGAAGATTTTCTGTAAGAGGCACCATTTCAGGCCAATCCTTGATATTTGGTCCGAGTATAAGCTGTTCTTCCGGATTTGCAGTTCCCTTTGAGTCAAATACTCTTTTTTCATAAATCTTGCTGTCGTAAAAGTACTTATATTTTCCGATTTCCACATCCATTGCAGAAGCCGGTGTAAGAATACCCTTATTGGCAGCTGTTGCGGCGATCGAACGAGCATCCATGAGCGCAACTGACGAAATCTGACCATTCTGAACTTTAGAACCTTCTCTATTCGGGAAGTTTCTTGTGGAATGGCGGATTGAAAATGCGTTATTTGAAGGTGTATCTCCGGCACCGAAACATGGTCCGCAGAAACATGTCTTAACAACAACACCTGCATCTACAAACTTGCTCACCGCACCATTCTTTACAAGCTCGGCATAGATCGGCATCGAAGCCGGGTAAATACTCATTGTGAAAGCATCACTTCCGATATCGGCACCATTCAGGATATCTGCTGCTGCACAGAGATTTTCAAAACCGCCGCCTGCACATCCTGCGATGACACCCTGATCTACAAGGAATTTACCATTGTGGATCTTGCTGTGAAGGTCAAACTTGACTTTATCGCCAAAAGCAACCTTTGCTCTTTTTTCAGTATCTGCAAGGATATCTGAAAGATTGGCATTTACTTCATCGATAGTATATGCATTTGAAGGGTGGAACGGCATTGCTATCATAGGACGGATAGCTGAAAGATCTACCTTTACACACTCGTCATAATATGCCACTTCAGCCGGATTCAGCTCTTTATACTCGCTTTCTCTGCCATGGATCGCATAGAATTCACGGATATTTTCATCTGTTCTCCAGATAGAAGAAAGACAGGTGGTCTCTGTTGTCATTACGTCGATTCCGATTCGGAAATCCGCTGAAAGCTTCGAAACACCCGGACCCACAAACTCCATGACCTTATTTTTAACGATTCCGTCCTTAAAAAGATTCCCGATAAGTGCAAGTGCCACATCCTGAGGTCCTACACCATATGTCGGCTCTCCTTCGAGATAGATCGCAACCACATCCGGATAATTTATATCATAAGTCTGAGAGAGAAGCTGCTTAACAAGCTCCGGTCCGCCTTCTCCCATCGCCATTGTTCCAAGTGCGCCATAGCGGGTGTGTGAATCTGAGCCAAGGATCATCTTTCCACAGCCGGAAAGCATCTCACGTGCATACTGATGAATTACAGCCTGATGAGGCGGTACATAGGTTCCGCCGTATTTCTTTGCTGCTGAAAGGCCGAAAACGTGATCATCTTCATTAATAGTTCCTCCAACTGCACAAAGTGAATTATGGCAGTTTGTAAGAACATACGGAATCGGGAATTTTTCAAGTCCTGATGCTCTTGCTGTCTGTATAATTCCGACATAAGTAATGTCATGAGAAGTAATACAGTCAAACTTGATCCTAAGGGCATCCATAGACTCTGAGGTATTATGAGCCTTCAATATGCCATAGGCAATTGTTCCCTTTTTAGCCTCTTCCTTAGAAACACCGACATTTTCAGACGCCTGCAAAATTTCCTTACCGTTTCTAAGGAAAACTCCGCCGCCATTAACCTTTATTGCGTCAACCATTAATGCTTCTCCTTCTCTTTTTGCTTATCTTTTGCTGCTTAGATCCTGAAAAAATCAAGGACCTTTTTTACTTTTATCACTTATTTTACTCTATTACGTTAAAGAAATAAAGTCCCCTAAATAAAAAACCCATAGAGCTGTTATATCCAGCTCTATGGGCGTCTGTCAGATCAGATTATTTTTTAGGAAGGACCACATGATCAAGATGCCAAATCTCGTCAACATACTGCCTTATAGTTCTGTCTGATGAGAACTTTCCTGCAGACGCTGTGTTCAAAATAGCCTTTCTTGCCCAGAGCTCCTTATCTCTATACTGCTTTTCTACCTCTTCCTGAGCCTTCGCATAAGAGCGGAAATCCTTAAGAATGAAGTAAGTATCAGCCTTTTCTGTACACTGCGTATTGAGCAGTGAATTGTAAAGGTCACGGAATCTGTCCGGATCATCCTTAGCATAGAAACCGTTGATAAGCTGTGTGAGCACATCGCGGATATCCTGATCTGAATTAAAGATGTCCATAGGATTATAATCACCGTTCTTCTCATGCTCAATGACTTCGTCAGCCGACATACCAAAGATAAACATATTTTCCTTGCCGACTTCCTCTGCCATCTCTACGTTGGCACCATCCATTGTACCAATGGTAAGCGCTCCGTTGAGCATGAACTTCATGTTTCCTGTTCCCGAAGCCTCCTTAGAAGCTGTTGAGATCTGCTCTGAAACATCAGCTGCTGCAATGATTATCTCATTGTTAGAAACCTTATAATCCTCGATAAATACGACCTTTAACAGTCCATGTATTGAATCATCGTTATTGATCACATCTGCAACCGAGTTGATAAGCTTGATAGTGAGCTTCGCAGTACGATAGCCCGCTGCAGCCTTTGCACCAAAGATAAATGTCCTCGGAATATAATCTCCGCCCGGATTTGCCTTGATCTTATTATAGAGATACATTACATGAAGAATATTCAAAAGCTGTCTCTTATACTCATGAAGCCTCTTGACCTGAACATCAAAAATAGATCTCGGGTCAACATCAATGCCGTTGTGCTCATGGATATATTTGGCAAGACGCTCTTTATTCTTGTATTTAATGTTCATAAACTCACTCTGAGCCTTCTTATCGTCTGCATAGACCTTGAGTCCTGCAACTACCGGAAGATCAGTAACCCATTCCGGTCCCACATGATCGGTTATCCAGTCAGCAAGCAGCGGATTTGCATGCTTAAGGAAACGTCTCTGCGTGATACCGTTTGTCTTGTTATTGAACTTCTTCGGCATCATCTCATAGAAGTCGTGGAGCTCACGTTTCTTAAGGATCTCAGTATGAAGCTTTGCAACACCATTTACAGAGAAACCTGCACAGATCGCAAGATAAGCCATTCGGATCTGACCGTCATAAATGATGGCCATGTTACGCATCTTATCCGGCTGATTTGGATACTGCTCCTGAATATGCAGGCAGAATCTGCGGTTGATCTCCTCCACGATCTGATAAATTCTCGGAAGAAGTCTTGAGAACAGCTCGATAGGCCATTTTTCAAGGGCTTCCGCCATAATCGTATGATTAGTATACGCACATGTATGCGTCGTTACTTCCCACGCATCCTCCCATGAAAGCTCATAATCATCCATAAGGATCCTCATAAGCTCAGGAATAGCTACTGTCGGGTGTGTATCATTCAGCTGGAAAATATTTTTGTCAGCAAAATTGCGGATATCATCATGCTTCCTCATATATTTTTCAACAGCTTCCTGAACAGATGCAGAAATAAAGAAATACTGCTGCTTAAGGCGCAGTTCCTTTCCTGCATAGTGGTTGTCGTTAGGGTAAAGGACCTCAACGATATTTCTGGCAAGGTTCTCCTGCTCTACAGCCTTGTGATAATCACCCTTATCAAAGGAATTAAGCTGGAAAACCTCCACCGGCTCAGCATCCCAGACACGAAGTGTATTCACAATGCCATTTCCGTAACCAACTATCGGCATATCGTAAGGAACAGCCATTACTGACTGATAACCTTCCTGTACGAATTTATTATGCCCTTTTTCATCAGTGATAACTTTAACGAAACCACCGAATTTTACTTCTTTTTTGTACTCACGGCGGCGGAGCTCGAACGGATTACCGTCACGAAGCCAGTCATCCGGAACCTCCATCTGATATCCGTCACGGATCATCTGCTTGAACATTCCATATCTATAACGGATTCCACAGCCATAAGCACTATATCCAAGTGTAGCGAGGGAATCAAGGAAGCAGGCAGCAAGTCTGCCGAGACCTCCGTTTCCCAGAGCCGCATCCGGCTCCTGGTCCTCGATCACATTAAGATCGATTCCCATTTCATCAAGTGCCTCTTTTACTTCCTTATACTCACATAGATTGATCAGGTTGTTGCCCAATGCACGTCCCATGAGGAATTCCATCGAAAGGTAATAAACCGTTTTCGGATCTTCTTCCTCATAGACCTGCTGGGTCTCCATCCAGTTTTCGATTATGTCATCCTTAACAGCTACGCAGACAGCCTGAAAAAGCTGCTGCTGATCTGCCTCGTCGACATTTTTACGGAAGAGGACTTTGACATTGTCCTCTACATCCTTCTTAAACTTTGCCTTGTCAAACTTGTGTGTACTGACCATCGCTGCTTCCTTTCCCCCCCTAAGGGATTAAGTCAATGTTTCTCAACTCCGAGTTTTACGTGCTCACCGTTGATGTCCCATTCCTTTGTAAATCCGGCAGCACTTCCGACAGATACTGAATCTGCCATAGTTTCTTTCATTACATAGTCCTGATTATCTGTAAGATATTTAGCAAGGACGTCATTTCCTTCAAGATAGATTGCGATCTTGTCCATAACTTCGAAGCCGGCATCCTTACGCATTGTCTGAATCTTAGAGATCAGCTCACGTACCATACCTTCTTCGACAAGTTCAGGTGTCAGGTTTGTATCAAATACTACTGTGATCTTATTATCACTCTGCTCAACATAGCCTTCCTTCTGGCTCATTTCGATAAGCAGGTCTTCTTCTGATAATATTACCTCAGTGCCATCAAAGTCAAATTTAAGAGACCCCTCAGACTTAAGTGTATCCATAGCGTTGTTTCCATCAAGTCCTGCAAGAGCTTCTTTTATCTTTCCGAGAACCTTACCGTATTTAGGTCCGACAGTTCTGAGCTGCGGCTTAAAGTTGTAGGTTGTGAACTCACGGACGTCATCTGTGAAATCTACTTCCTTGACATTCAATTCATCCTCAATAATATTTCGGTAAAATTCTGAAAGTTCTGCACCCTTTACAAACATTTTTGCCATAGGCTGACGATTTTTAATATTACATGCATTTCTTGCTGCGCGGCCAAGTACAACAATGTCAAGAACCTTCTCCATGTCCTCTTCAAGCTGCTTGTCAACATACTTAGGATCAGCAGCAGGGAAGTCACAAAGATGGATCGACTCAGGTGCATTGCTGTCAGAAGTTCTTACGAGATTCTGATAGATCTGCTCTGTCATGAACGGGATCATAGGAGCAGCTGCCTTACAGATCTCAACAAGTGCTGTGTAAAGAGTCATGTAAGCATTGATCTTATCCTGCTCCATTCCCTTTGCCCAGTATCTCTTTCTGCAGCGACGAACATACCAGTTGGAAAGCTCATCAACGAACTGCTGAAGTGACTTTGCAGCCTCTGTGATCTTGTAGTTTTCAAGGTAATTATCAACATCTGTAATAGTACTTCCAAGTCTTGAAAGAATCCACTTATCCATTACAGAAAGCTTGTCATAATCAAGTGTGTACTGTGCAGCGTCGAAATTATCGATATTTGCATACAGTACATAGAACGCATAAGTATTCCAGAGAGTTCCCATGAACTTTCTCTGGCCCTCAAGTACAGCCTTGTCATGGAATCTGTTAGGAAGCCATGGAGCTGAATTGATGTAGAAGTACCAGCGGATAGCATCTGCACCGAATTTATCAAGAGCATCGAAAGGATCAACGGCGTTGCCCTTTGACTTACTCATCTTATTTCCATCCTCATCAAGCACAAGTCCGAGAACGATAACGTTCTTATATGCAGGTGCATGGAAGAGAAGTGTTGACTCTGCATGAAGTGAGTAGAACCATCCACGTGTCTGGTCAACGGCTTCTGAAATAAATGAAGCAGGGAACTGTCTCTTGAACACTTCCTCATTTTCAAACGGATAGTGGTGCTGAGCGTATGGCATAGCTCCTGAATCGAACCAGCAGTCGATAACTTCCGGTACTCTCTTCATTGTGTGGTGACACTCTGGACAGTCGATCGTGATCTCATCGATGTATGGACGATGGAACTCAACAGTCTTAGCCTTTTCATTGCCTGAAAGTCTGTAAAGCTCTTCTCTTGAGCCGATAGACATTCTCTTTCCGCAGTCCGGGCACTCCCAGATATTAAGCGGTGTTCCCCAATAACGATTACGTGAAACAGCCCAGTCCTGAATGTTTCTGAGCCACTCACCGAAACGTCCTGATCCGATTGTCTCAGGGATCCAGTTGATCTCCTCGTTATTCTTGATGAGCTCATCCTTAACATCTGTAACCTTGATGAACCATGACTCTCTTGCATAGTAGATAAGCGGTGTATCACATCTCCAGCAGAACGGATAATCATGCTCAAACTTAGGTGCGCTGAAGAGAAGTCCTCTCTCCTTAAGATCCTTAAGTACTTCAGGGTCAGCATCCTTGACAAAGAGGCCTGCGAAAGGTGTCTCCTCTGTCATCTCACCCTTACCGTCAACGAACTGAACGAGCGGAAGCTCATACTTACGGCCTACACGGGCATCATCTTCACCAAATGCAGGAGCGATATGTACAACACCTGTACCATCTTCCATAGTTACATAATCATCGCATACAACGTAGTGTGCCTTCTTATGCTGCTTCTCAGCTTCTTTTGCTGTGCACTCATAAAGCGGTACATACTCTGTGCGCTCAAGGGCAGTTCCCTTGAACTCTTCAACGATCTCGTAAGGTGCGCAAGGATTTTCCTCACCACCGAGAACCTTCTCTGTAAGAGCCTTTGCCATGATATATGTATATCCGTCAGCTGTCTTTACCTTAACGTATGTTTCCTCAGGATTTACGCAAAGTGCTGTATTTGAAGGAAGTGTCCATGGTGTTGTTGTCCATGCAAGAATGTACTCATCCTTATCAACCACCTTGAAACGTGCGATTGCCGAACGCTCTTTAACAGCCTTATAACCCTGGGCAACCTCGTGGCTTGAAAGCGGAGTACCGCAGCGAGGGCAGTAAGGTACGATCTTGAATCCCTTGTAAAGAAGGCCTCTGTCGTAGATATTCTTAAGAGCCCACCACTCAGACTCGATATAATTATCTTCATATGTAACATATGGGTGCTCCATATCTGCCCAGAAACCTACCTGGTCAGAGAACTTCTCCCACATGCCCTTGTACTTCCAAACTGATTCCTTACATTCCTTGATGAATGGCTCAAGACCGTATTTTTCGATCTGATCCTTTCCGTCAAGACCAAGCTTCTTCTCAACCTCAAGCTCAACAGGGAGTCCGTGTGTATCCCAGCCGGCCTTTCTTGGTACATAGTAGCCCTTCATTGTACGGTATCTAGGAATCATATCCTTGATTACACGGGTAAGAACGTGTCCGATATGAGGCTTACCGTTTGCTGTCGGCGGGCCATCATAGAAAGTATAAGTCTCACCCTTCTCTCTTGATTCCATTGACTTCTTAAATACGTCATGATCTTTCCAGAACTTCTCGATCGCCTTTTCTCTGGTGACGAAGTCCATGTCAGTACTAACTTTTTCGTACATTTTCGTGGTTCCTTTCTCAAAAAAATTATTTTGGGATGTAAGGGTTTAGGTATAAAAAAGAGGCCCCTGTCCCTATATTGTCTATAGGGCGGAGCCTCTTGATTTTCCGTTGTACCACCTATACACACCATCATGTGCCATTTCTGTAACGTGAAATGATTACGGATCAACTTAATTAGCAAAACGCTGTTCAGTGTCACAGCTCGGGAGTGATATTCCGTCATAGCCTTTAACCATATTAAATATGAATTTGATCAAGAAAAACTTGACCTTAAACATCTTCATATTATACTCAATCACATTCAGAAATGTCAACCATTTGACAGTTGTATTTTAAGCTGTACGTTTTACGCTCAAAGCCGCATGTCTGCTGTCAAGAAGTACATCAAGCCTCTTTTCATCCATAAGCTTTTCCTCAAGTACGATCTGCCTTACTGTCTTGCCGGTCTTAAGGGCTTTCTTAGCAATTTCTGCTGATTTTACATAACCAAGCTCCGGGCAAAGTGCTGTGGCAATTCCGACACTGCTCTCCTCCAGCTCGAGGCAGTGTGCCTTATTTGCCTTTATACCTGTAATGCAGTTATCGATCAAAGTTCTGACCGCTCCTGTCATGGCACCGAATGACTCAAATAGTGTATAAAATACAACCGGTTCAAAAGCGTTGAGCTCCATCTGGCCCGCTTCCGCCGCCATAGTAATAGTAGTATCATGACCTGCCACAAGGAACGCAGCCTGAGTAACGACCTCAGGTATCACCGGATTTACCTTTCCCGGCATTATAGAAGAGCCGTTCTGCATTGCAGGAAGCTCTATCTCGTGAAGTCCGCATCTTGGGCCTGACGAAAGAAGTCTCAGATCATTACACATTTTTGAAAGGCTGATACCAAGAGCTTTAAGTGCCCCTGATACAGCAGAAAAGCCATCAAGGTTTTCTGTCGCATCAAAAAGATCATCTGCCTGAATAAGAGTCCTTCCAAACACACTGCTGAGCTTACCTGCAATATTCGCTTCATAGTATTCTGAAGCATTTATACCGGTTCCTATGGCAGTTCCTCCAAGGTTTATCACATGCATTTCCCTGCAGGTCATCGAAAGCCTTGTACGGCAGCGCTTAACCATTGCCGCATAAGCCGAAAATGTGTCTCCGAGTGTCATCGGTACCGCATCCTGAAGCTGAGTACGTCCCATTTTTGTCACATCAGCAAATTCCATTGCCTTTGCATAAAGAGCAGTCTCAAGCCGCTTCAACTCTCCGGAAAGCTTCTCTTCCAACACTATTACAGTCATCTTTCCCGCTGTCGGTATTACATCATTTGTAGACTGGGCCATATTCACATGATCGTTCGGATGTACTCTGTCATACTTTCCCTTTTCACCTCCAAGTATCTCGTTGGCTCTGTTTGCCGCAACTTCATTCATGTTCATATTGGCACTGGTTCCGGCACCTCCCTGAACTGCATCTGTAATAAACTCTGACTGAAACTTACCTTCTATTATCTCATCACAGGCCTCTTCGATCGCCTGTGCTTTTTCTTTATTGAGAAGACCTGCTTCGCAGTTCACCATTGCTGCAGCCTTCTTGATCATGGCAAGATTTGCAGTAAATAAAGGATTCTGCCTCTGACCTGTTATCTTGAAGTTCCGCTCAGCTCTTTCAGACTGAACACCATAGTATGCCTCCTCCGGCACCTGCATTGTTCCAATTGAATCTGCTTCTATTCTTGCTTTCTTCATAATCATCGATCCTCCGCATCCACCTTATAAGTGGTTTACTTAAAATATAAGAAGCCGCAGATCTGTCTTTAGATCCGCGGCTCCCTTGCCTTTGCTGAACCACATATTAGTCTTCTTTTCCGAAGAAGTAAATATTTTTAATTAAAAACGCGTGAAACCCTTATTTTTTGCCACTTACAGTTTAAAAAATCAGTTTTTATTTTATTATACATTAAAAAATAACGTTGCCTGTTTTTTTATTTCCTGCTATACTCCATGGGTAGAAAAATTCAATAATAATTGTTACAATGGTGTAAATAAAAAAGAAATGCAAAGAGGCAGCATCCCTTGGGAAAGCTGTCTCTTTTTCTTTATTTAAGTATATTTAATAACCTGAACATACTGTTGAAGGCAAAAGGAGGTATCTATGAAAAATGAACAGCCAGATGCTATTGATGAAAAAATCTTAAAACTACTTATGGAAGACGGGCGAATGTCAGTAAGAGATATTGCGGAGAAAGTTTTTCTCTCATCTCCCGCAGTTGCTTCCAGACTTAAAAAGCTTGAGGAAAAAGGGATAATCAAGGGCTACCAGCCAATAATCAACTACTCAGAGTTTGGCTATAACATAAAAGCCTTCATAAATCTCGAAGTTTCTCCGGAGGATAAGCAGGATTTTTATCCTTTTATCAAGCAGATCCCAAATGTGATCGAATGCAGCTGCGTGACAGGTGATTATTCGATGTTGATAGAAGTGATCTTCCGCTACACAGAAGAGCTGGATCATCTTGTAAACGAGCTTCAGCGCTTCGGCCGAACCAAAACACTCATTGCTTTTTCAACCGCCGTTGAACATAGAGATATCCCACTGTTACGGGATACCGGGGCTGAAATAACACCTTTGAAAAAAGTCAAATAAATGAACCCTTCAAACATATAAAGTACGCTTAAATTCTATCCGATTAATAATTTATTAAGATATTTAAATCTTCAATGATCGGAGGTTACTTTATGAGAAAACATAGTCACCTAAAACCACTGGCTGTCTTTATCGTTACAGCCATGGCAACAACATCTGTTTTTCAGTCATCTGCTCTTGCTGCCAAAAGCATTTCTGAAGACGAAGGCTGTATCTCTGAATATTCTGACTATGTAATGTCAGACCATGATGTTGATCCTTTATGGACAGCCACATACGGTCACTGGACTTACAGCGACGGTACACTCTACTACAAATCAGGCTCGGGAACTTCTGTAGATGTTCCTTCTATTGCAAGTGAAGTCGAAAAAATTGTGTTTGAATCAGGTCCTACCTCTGTTACACGTGATTTTTACCTGAGCGACCTGACTTTCTCGAACCTTGAAGAGATCACCTTCGAGGCACCGGTAACTCTCTACAACGGAGACTGTACGATTGAAACCAGTGCCTTTGCCAACTCTCCAAAGCTCAAAAAGCTCACTGTAGGGAACTACAGCACCGAAGGTATCGAATTCAATAAAAAGGCTTTCATGAACTGTACCAATCTTTCTGATGTTTCCCTCGGGATTGGAACCTGGCACTTTGGGTACATGACCTTTGGCAATTGTACCTCACTCACCAAATTCGAATTTCCGGACGACATGCACAATGTCCGCGGTGACACCTTTATAGGCTGCAACAATCTCTCTACACTTGAAATGGATGACTCAAACTCCTATATGAGAATAGCTGCAAACACTGTTTATGAAATCCTCGACCCATACTCAGCAACAAGAGGTACCTGCTACAACACCCCATGTCTTATGTTTGTTCCTGCAGGTGTTGTTAAAGCAGCAGGCGGAGATTACACAGTTATCAAGGGTACAAAAGACATTCAGTACTGGGCTTTCATTGGAAATCCTTACCTTAAAAATCTCACAGTTGCAAGTACAGTAGAGGCAATTCAGCACGAGGCATTTTATAATTGCGAAAATCTCACGACTGTAACACTTCCAAAAAGTTTGGAACGGGTCGGTCAGAGGGCATTTGGTCCTGAATATGACGACGATACTTCAACTTCAAAAGTTGATAGTGAAGATACAGTAGAGATCGCACATCAGGATTATGACGACACTTTCAGCGGAAACAGTAAGCTCACTGATATTTACTATCAGGGAAGCGAAAGCGAATGGAAGAACATTAAATTAGCTGAATATGATCTTGATTATGGTCATTTAAGATATATGACGATCGATGATGAAACTACACTTTATGACCATCTTGAAGATGCGGGAATTCCTACAGATGTAAATATCCACTATAACTGCACTCTAACAGATACTGAGGATGAGCTTGACGACCTTATAAACGGTGCGACCACCACAATGAGCTTTAACAGTAAAGATTCTGCAGACCTGAGCACCCTGGGAATCAATATGGAGATCAACTATACAAGCTCTGTCAAATACAACGGGTGCAAGCATAAGACCAGTCTTGACAAGGCAAACGGCAGCACCACCAACGACATTGATCTGTCCGTTAAATTTACTGACTCTTCAACCGGTAAATCTGTAGATACATTTGAGGTTAAAAAGGTCCGTTACAAGAATAATAAAAACGTGGCCTCCACAAGCTCTAATAAGCCGCCTTACTTTATCCTCCAGATAAAAGCCGATAAATCTGCCGGCCTGACTTCTGAGCAGAAAAAGGCTTTGAAACGTGTCAATAAACTGCTTAAGAAGAAGAGCGAATCCGGAACAAAGTGCTACTTTAACATCACACAGCGCGACATTTCATCCATGACTTCTGAGAACTATAAAAGTCTTAAAGTCACAACTACAAAGAGCGGCACAACAAAGGTTAAATTCAAGACACTTGCTCTTCAGTTCACCTACACCAGTGACGGAGAGAAAAAATCAACCTGGATCAAGCTTAAACCTTGCAAAAAGAATAACAGCTCCAAGAAGGGCGACTACACCTATGTTGTAAACAGCAATAACACTGTGACCATTACGGGTCAGAACAACTACAAAGGAAGCGCAACCTTCAGCTACAGTTAAGAATAAAGCTCCGGTGATCTCAACTTCACCGGAGCTTTGTATTTATTCTTTAGGAATCTGCTTGTCTTCTTTTAGTATATGAATTCCGAGCCAGTTTGCAATGTACAGCACAAATTCCTTCATATACTCTTTCCTGTCATCATTGATGCGCTCTATGTCGATCCTCGATATTTTTTTCAGAAATGACTGATGGGCTTTATGCTGTTCCTCAAGTCCTGCGTACTCTATACGTTCCATATACCCTTCTTTCGCCGTAAAAAGGGTATTTGCACTTCCGAGCAATTCAGTAAAAAGCTTCATGACATCATCAAAGGTATCCTGCTCATTTTTTGTGTCGATCAGACTATCTATCTTTCTGAGCAGTTCAAAAAGCTGTATATTACCATCATCTATAAACGTGATGCCGATAACATATTCATTCTTAAACCTGAAAGGCTCTCCATTATCTTCTATATCACTTTTACGAAATGCCCCGATCATGTTATCTGACCCCATAATGTGGTAATAGAGCCACTTTGCACCAAAGGCAATTATGGTCTTTAACCGCTCGGCAGCATTTTCTTCAGTGATCTCTATCTCACATTCTTCCTCAATATAATTGATGAAAGCCATGTGCTCTTTTTTCTGGAGCGAAAGCTCAGGATCATCTATCTCCTGCATGTACTCTTCTTCATGGACAAAATGATTGGTTGCATAATTATCGAGTCCCTTAAGGATCTTCTTTAATAAAACAGTCTTCGGGATCTCATTCTTTTCATCATCATCGACAGCTGTATTTATGAGCTTAAATAAATATTTATGCTCACTATCGATCTCATTGTTGCCGGTCAAAAGATCATCTGTAAATTTATATTTCTCTACCAACGCCAGCACCCCCCGTCTGTAACGCTGTTCTTAGTTATCCATTATGGATATCGGCTCATTTAACTGTCTTATTTATACAACTCTTGTTCTTATTTTCACTCAGCCAGCAGCACCTTCATTTTATCCAGTACATTCTCTGAAATTTCTATAAAACCTGTGGTTTCCGTCTTTCCACGCTTATAGACAAAGGAAGGCTTACCCGCTGCGTGAAAAGTAAGAGCACCGTCAAACTGATCGAGAAGCGGCTCTATCTGTGCAGGATTAAGCTCAGCCTGCCCGAATATCTCAAAGACTACCATATCATTCTTTGCAGATAGTCTCTCCACAAACACACGATGCGCCATATCCCTGATGAGGGAAACGCGGATCAGATTCTCTACCTCACCCGGAAGATCTCCGAATCTGTCCTTAAGCTCATCTCTCATATCCTCAGCCTCTTCTTCGTTGGAAATAACCGCAATACGCCTGTAGAGATCAAGCTTCTGTGCTTCATTTCCCACGTAACTGTTTGGAAGATACGCATCCTCGTCAATATCAATAGTCGTATTAAACTCAGGCAGGACCTTTTCTCCCTTTTCATGCTTTACCGCTGTGTCAAGCATCTTGCAGTAAAGATCATATCCTACCGCTTCCATGTGACCATGCTGCTCAGCTCCGAGCACATTTCCGGCACCTCGTATTTCAAGATCCTTCATCGCTATCCTGAAGCCGCTGCCAAGCTCGGTAAATTCTCTTATCGCCGCAAGCCTCTTTTCTGCGGTCTCCTTTAACATTCTGTCTTTTTTATACAGCAGAAATGCATAGGCCGTCCTGTTTGAGCGTCCTACTCGTCCTCTGAGCTGATAAAGCTGTGAAAGGCCCAGTCTGTCTGCATCCGAAATGATCATGGTATTCACATTCGGTATGTCTATTCCCGTCTCAATGATGGTCGTCGAGACAAGAACATCTATCTCACCGTTTATGAAATCGCTCATGATGTCTTCAAGCTGCCGCTCATTCATCTGACCATGGGCATACTCCACGTTCGCGTCCGGCACAAGATTCTGAATCCTGTTCGCCACATCCGCAATGTCATTTACACGATTATAAACATAATAGACCTGACCGCCTCTTGCAAGCTCTCTTCTAATTCCCTCCCTTACCATTTCATCACTGTACTCCATGATAAAGGTCTGGATTGGCATACGCTCCTGAGGAGCCTCCTCAAGAACGCTCATGTCCCTGATACCCACAAGGCTCATGTGCAGAGTTCTGGGGATCGGTGTCGCACTGAGCGCAAGAACATCAACATTTTTACGAAGTTCCTTGATCCTCTCCTTATGGGTAACTCCGAATCTCTGCTCCTCGTCTATCACGAGAAGTCCAAGATTCTTAAAGGCAACATCCTTTGAAAGAAGTCTGTGGGTTCCAACCACGATATCCACCAGTCCTTTTTTCAGATCCTGGATCGTCTTTCTGTTCTCAGCCGCACTTCTGAATCTGCTCAAAAGAGAGATATTCACAGGATAGTCTTTCATTCGCTGAACCAGCGTATGGTAATGCTGCTCCGCAAGTATGGTCGTCGGCACAAGAAATGCCGCCTGCTTATTCTCCTGCACAGCCTTGAAGGCCGCTCTGATCGCCACCTCTGTTTTCCCAAAGCCTACATCGCCGCAGATCAGGCGGTCCATGATCTTTGTGCTCTCCATATCATGCTTGACAGCTTCAATCGCCATGAGCTGATCATCTGTCTCCTCGTAAGGGAAAAGTTCCTCAAATTCCTTCTGCCATACCGTATCGTGCCCGTACACGTAGCCCTTCGCCTGCTGTCTCTCGGCATAAAGGGCCACAAGCTTTTTAGCCACTCCTTCGACAGAGCCTTTGACCTTCTGCTTGGTCCTGCTCCACTCCTGCGTTCCAAGCTTATTGAGCTTCGGCTTCTTCTCTGCATCCTTTGACGCATATTTCTGAAGAACATCCAGATTAGAAGCGATCACATATACCGAAGAATCATCCTTGTAGGAAATCTTTACATAATCTCTCGTAGTTCCGTCAATTTCTATGTGCTCGATCCCCTGATAAATTCCTATTCCATAATTCTCATGAATCACATAGTCACCGACAGCCAGATCATTGAAGCTTGAAATATGCTCTCCATCCAGAGTCCTGTGCTTCTTTTTCTTCTTTCTTCTGTTTCCGCCAAATATGTCCGTTTCAGAGATCACCGCAAACCTGAGATCCGGGTACTCAAATCCCTTACTCAGATTCCCGTTCGCAGTCATTATCTCGCCTTCTCCGAGCACTCTCTCGAAGTTATCCGAGAAGAAAGCCGGGATATCATTTTGCTGAATATCGTCGGCAAGTCGCTTCGCCCTTGTTGTCGAAGCCGAAAGGAGGATGACCGAATACTTCTCTTTCCTATATTTTTCCAGATCATCAAGAAGAGAATTAAAGCTGCCATTGTAGGAATTTACAGACCTCACATGCATCCTTACATGCTTGGAAGCCTTGTATTTATCCTGTTTCTGAATAATAGTCGAAAAAGCCGCCGTCCTATACCCGGTCATCTTCGCAAAGATTTCCTCCGTACTATAGAGTACATCCGCCTGTTTAGGGAGAATATAACCATTCTCAAGACGAGCCTTCATACTTTCAGCAAATTCCTTTGCAACAGTTTCCCCTCTGCTGATCAGATGGATCGGCTCATCAAGCAGTATCACCGTATCCTCCGGCTTAAAGAAATCAAGTATAGAAAACATTCTTTCAAAGAAATACCCTGCATAACTTACGGCATTTGCCGCAGTGGCAAAGTCTGTCATTTCCTCGATAAAGCCGGAAACCGTCTGCTTAAGCCTATATGCCTGCTCGGTCTTCATTTCTTTACGAAAGACTTTATAGTACTTATCAAGCTCCTTTTTTATACGGTTAAGGCCATCTGTCTTTTCCTTATCCGAAAGCACCATATCAGTTGCAGGAAAGATCTCGACCCTTTCCAGCTCTTCTATCGAACGCTGACTACCTGCATCAAAATATCTCAAGGATTCTATCTCATCACCCCAGAGCTCTATTCTGACAGGATTATCCTCTGTAAGAGGGTAAATATCAATGATCCCGCCTCTTACAGCGAACTGTCCTTCTCCTTCGACTTCAGCCGTACGCTCATAACCGTTTTTTATAAGCTGTGTGGTCAGCGCATCTTCATCCACCGGTTCATTTTTATCGATGACTATCCTGTTTTCATTGATAAGTGCGATTCCCGGCTCATGCTCCATAAGCGCATCGATGGTGGTTATCATGAGAGCCGACTCATTTTCAGCAAGTGCCTTTATCGCAGAAACTCTCTCTCTTATCAGCTGATTTCCATTCAGATCCGATTGATAAAAGATAAGATCTCTCGGCGGGTAATAAACCACCTCAGGCTCAAAGGTGCGCATTTCCGAATACAGAGCTCTGGCTCTGACATCGTCCTCCACAACAACGATCTTAAAGCGTTCATCCCTTCCAAGTGCCGCATAAATATGCGGTTTTGCCGCATCTACAACACCCTCGACCTCGGTGACACCTTTCTGCTTAAGTGCATCAGCTATCTGCTCATAATGAGCTGAATTTTTCAAAGGCTCTAAAAATGACTTCATACTCAAATCCTATTCCGGCATTGCTTTAGTTAAATTTATTCATTGCCTGATCTGTTCCGTCGTTCATGATGCAGACCACTGCCTCTGCAGCTCTGGTCTTTGAATCATGCATTGTCTCCAGGTCTTCCTTTTCAAAATGTCCAAGGACCCAGTCTGCCAGATCCCAGCCCTTCGGCTTGGCACCGACACCTATCTTAACCCTTGCGAATCCATCCGTCCCAAGGAGTGCGATTATATTTTTAAGGCCGTTATGACCTCCTGCACTTCCCTTCGGGCGAACTCTGATCCTTCCCACGTCAAGATCAATATCATCTGAAAGCACTATAAGCTCTTCATCCGGATCGACCTTATAATAAGAGACTATCTGCTGCAGAGCTTCTCCGCTGAGATTCATAAAGGTCTGAGGCTTCACAAGAAGTACTTTATTTCCCTCTATCACACCTTTGCCGCATACTGCCTTATGCTTCTCAAAATCAAGTGCTATACCATATTTATCGGCAAGAATATCTATTGTATCAAAACCAACATTGTGTCTTGTTCCTGCATATTTTGCTCCGGGATTACCCAAACCTGCAATTACATACATAAAATATAAATTCCCTTCGTTAATTAATAGGAGCGTTCAGACTCAGTCGGAGCTTATACTCCTACTGAGTTTAAACCTCGTAAAGCCGCATCAGCGGACACACCACTGATACGGCTTTATCATTTCATTCAACTTTACCTATCATAGCAGATTTGGCAAAAAGTTAAAAGTCATTATAAAACTAGAGTTCCAATATGTTCTTCATGAATAACTTCTTCATGCTCAACATCATCAGGCTCATCAAGAGACTGCATGTAACGCTCAAGAATCAGTCTCTGCATATTATTTCTTGTTTCTGTATTAATGGGATGCGCAATGTCGCGGAACACACCATCGGAAGCCTTGCGGCTTGGCATTGCAATGAAAAGACCCTTCTCCCCTTCGATAACCTTAATATCATGAACTACAAAAGCATCATCAAGTGTTACAGACACCAGTGCACGCATTTTACCGGTGTTGGTAAGTTTTCTCACTCTTACATCAGTAATTTCCATAATTCTTTTTTCCCCATTCCCCTCTGCAATTTACAGAATATATCTGTCGTTATTTTCTACTACGATCTGAATTCCATCCTCGCCCTTATAATAAGAGTTTGCACGAATTGTTCCATGGCTTTCAACAATACAGTTTTCGATGTGTGTATTGTCGCCGATGTAAACATCGTTGAGAATGATCGAATTCTTGATCACACAGTTGTTTCCAACAAATACCTTTTTGAAAAGTACTGAATCACTAACCTCTCCATTAATGATACATCCTGATGAGATCAAGCTGTTTGAAAGCTTTGCTCCCACATTGTACTTGGCCGGTGGCAGATCATCGACCTTGGAATAAACATTTGGATATTCCTTAAAGAAGTAATTTCTGACCTCAGGCTTAAGGAAATCTGTATTCGCATTGAAGTAATCTTCAATAGTTGCGATGTTCTTCCAATAGGTATTCATTTTATATCCAAAGATTCTCTTCTGGCTTCTGTAACGGATAAGAATATCACTTACAAAGTCATGACGATCTTCTTCAGCACATTTCTCGATCAGCTCGATGAGCTGACGACGTCTGATAATGTAGATTCCGCAGGAAACTGTACTTGTCTTTGCAACTACCGGTTTCTCCTCGAAATCAATGATACGGTTCTCTTCGTTCATTCGAACGACACCGAATCTGTCTACATTCTCACCTGCTCCCATATCCTTGCAGACCACTGTGATATCTGCTTTTTTCTGGATATGATACTCAAGAACTTTATTGAAGTCGAGCTTATAAACTCCATCACCTGAAGCGATGATGACGTATGGTTCATGACTATCCTTCAGATAAGAAAGATTCTGGTAAATAGCATCCGCTGTTCCACGGTACCACGCGTTGTTATCTTGAGTAATAGAAGGCGTAAATACGAATAAACCGCCCTGTTTACGTCCGAAATCCCACCATTTTGATGAACTCAGATGCTGATTCAGACTCTTTGCATTGTACTGAGTAAATACTGCAACCTTCTGTACATGAGAGTTTGTCATGTTACTCAGTGCAAAATCTATGCTCCTGTAGCTTCCTGCGATAGGCATTGCAGAAATTGCCCTCTTCTTGGAAAGCTCCTTCATTCTGTGGTTATTGCCGCCTGCAAGTATAATTCCTATTGCCCTCATCGTCTTTCACCTGCCTTGATCAGAGTTTTCCCGGATGGAACAGTTGAACCTTCGAATTCTCCAAGTTCAAATGATCCCACAAGAACAGAGTTCTTGCCTACAGTGAGTCCTGACGGAATTTCAGATTTCTCACCGATGGTCACAAGACCATGATTGTAAATGTTCGGTTTCGTATCATTGTCGACCTCATCGCCAACACCAAGACGTACATTGTTTCCAATGTTTACATCCTCTGCAATGATAGCCTTATTGATCTCACAGCCTGCACCTATGTGCGTATTGCTCATGATGATC
Organism: Lachnospiraceae bacterium; assembly: GCA_024692715.1. Classification (GTDB taxonomy): domain Bacteria; phylum Bacillota; class Clostridia; order Lachnospirales; family Lachnospiraceae; genus NK4A144. The sequence continues at coordinate 18,122 of JAILMH010000041.1, read as the reverse complement.
GAATCTCGTACCACCGCTCCCTTTTCTATGGTAACACCATAGCCGATAACGGAATTATGTACTTCTCCGAACACCTCAGTGCCTTCTGCAATAATACTCTTTTCAATGAAAGCTCCATCTCCGATATACTGCGGCGGAAGGTCCTCGCTCTTTGTGAAGATCCTCCAGTACTCTTCATAAAGATTGAACTCAGGAATGATATCCACAAGTTCCATGTTAGCTTCCCAGTAAGAATTCAGAGTTCCAACATCTTTCCAGTATCCGTTGAATTCAAAGGCATACATCTTTTCACCCTTGTTGTGCAGATACGGAATCACATGCTTACCAAAGTCAAGTCCCGGCTGATCCTGATTTGCGATCAGAGCCTCTTTTAATACCTTCCATGAGAAGATATAGATACCCATTGAAGCAAGATTGCTTCTTGGATGTTCCGGTTTTTCCTCGAATTCAGTAATTCTGCGCTCTTCATCAGTAATAACAATACCGAATCGGCTTGCCTCCTCAATAGGAACCGGCATTGCTGCGATAGTAACTGCGGCATCATTCTGCTTGTGGAAATCAAGCATAACCTCATAATCCATCTTGTAGATGTGATCTCCGGATAAGATCAATACATAATCAGGATTGTATTGCTCCATGTACTCCAGATTCTGGTAAATTGCATTAGCCGTTCCAGAATACCATTCGCTTCCCTTGTTTCCCTCATACGGCGGAAGAACAGATACACCACCGATATTCCTATCAAGATCCCACGGGATACCGATGCCGATGTGAGAATTCAACTTCAGCGGCTGATACTGTGTCAGTACGCCGACTGTATCAACTCCCGAATTGATACAGTTGCTCAGCGGGAAATCAATAATTCTATACTTTCCGCCAAACGATACGGCCGGTTTTGCCATGTGTGTCGTCAGAACGCCCAGTCTGCTGCCCTGCCCTCCTGCAAGAAGCATAGCGATCATCTCTTTTTTGATCATTTCGCATCACCTCATAAAAGTAATATTTAAGCCGTTATAACCCCTGCTATTCGTTAATTATAACACCTGCGTACGAATATGTGAACAAATTTTACAATAATCGATAAAATATATTAAATCTTTTTATATAATCTGTGAAAATCCTCGTTATTTTTTTTACAATCGTAGGTAAATTTTCTCCGTTTTGCACAATTTTTGCATACATTATTCTGTACTTTTTTTAGTACAAATTGTTCCGACAGATTGCATTGATTTTTATACCAGGAAAAGTATAATGTAGATATCTATGTCTAATTATAAGAAAGGCAATCTTAATGGAAAAATTTAATTTTAATAAGAAGATACATATTCATTTTATAGGAATCGGCGGCATCAGTATGAGCGGAATCGCAGAGCTTCTGCTCTCTAAAGGATTTACCGTAAGCGGCTCTGACAGCAAAGAAAGTGATACAACACGCATGCTTACAGAGCTTGGTGCTAAAATTTCTTATCCGCAGGCTGCTTCAAATATCACAGACGATATCGATCTCGTCGTTTATACCGCAGCTATTCACCCTGACAATCCGGAGCTCAAGGCAGTTCGTGAAAAGAACATCCCTGCTGAGACACGTGCAGAAATGCTCGGTGCGATCATGAAAAACTATGATCTCCCGGTATCAGTTGCCGGAACCCACGGAAAGACAACGACAACCTCAATGGTTTCAGAAGCTCTCCTTCGTGCTGAAAAGAACCCTACTATTTCAGTAGGCGGAATCCTTCCTTCTATTAATGGAAACTTCCGTGTCGGCGGAGATCACTTCTTCGTAACAGAAGCCTGTGAGTACACAAACAGCTTCCTTTCCTTCTTCCAGAAGATAGGAATCATACTTAATGTAGATGCTGATCACCTCGATTTCTTCAAGGATATCGATGACATCAGAAATTCCTTCCATAAATTTGCCGCCTCTATCCCTTCTGACGGAAACCTCATCATCAACGGCGAGACCGACGGAATCGAAAAGATAACAGACTCACTTTCATGCGGAGTTATCAGATACGGACTTAAAGAAGAATTTGACTACTATGCAACAAACATTAAATATGATGAATTTGCTCATGCTTCCTATGACCTGAACCACGACGGCAAGGTACTCGGACGAATCACTCTCGCAGTTCCGGGTCAGCACAATGTGTATAATTCAATGGCAGCCTTCATCGCCTGCAGCCTTCTCGGACTCAGCTTTGAAGAGATCGCCGCTGCCCTCAGCGAATATCATGGCACAGACCGCCGTTTCCAGAAAAAAGGTGTCATAAATGGAGTCACAGTCGTTGATGACTATGCTCATCACCCGACAGAGATCCGCGCAACCATCGAAGCTGCAAAGCATTGTCCTCACCGTACGATGTGGGTCGTTTTCCAGCCTCACACCTACACAAGAACAAAGGCTCTTTTCAACGAATTCGCTGAAGCTCTTGCAGCAGCTGACCGAGTTGTACTCGCTGACATTTATGCCGCACGAGAGACTGATACCCTCGGAATGAGCTCAAAGCTCCTCATGGATGCCATCCGTGAAAAAGGCACAGATGCCTTCTATTTCCCAAGTTTTTCAGAAATAGAAAAATTTTTGGAAGAAAATTGTATCAACGGTGACCTGTTGATAACTATGGGAGCCGGAGACGTTTATAAAATTGGAGAAGACTTCCTCCGTAAATGATTTATCCACATTATCCACATTTCATTGTGAAAAACTTTTCACAACGGGATGTGGATTTTTCATGTCATAAAACACAGGTTTTGAGGTAGTTATCCACATTATCCACATTATCCACAAATTCCTGTAAGTGCCTAATTTACGGGCTTCGCAGGCATTTTTCAGTTTGTAATTGTGCATATCTGTGTGCTATAATCCTTTCGATTAATAATAGTTTCTGGTTTCTGAAAGACAGGTGCAGGATTTGAAAAGTATTACTTTATATCAAAAAAACAACTCAGGAATAACTTCAATTTCAAATTACTTTATTGACGTATACATGAAAGACGCCAATGAAGCTCAGATAAAAGTTTATTTATATCTGCTGCGCTGCTCAGGCAATGCCGAGCCGGTATCCGTTTCCACCATCGCAGATCTTTTCAACTATACAGAGCGGGACATCGTGCGTGCCCTCGAATACTGGGATCGCATCGGACTTATCACTATCGACCGCGATGAAGAAAAAAACATCCGCGGAATATGTCTTAATCCGATCGCAGGATCATCACCTAAACTTGTGCAGCAGCCAAAGCAGCCGGCACAGCCGACTCCTATCAAAGCGGCTGCTCCTGCACATGAAGACAACACTCCTGCAAAGGAAGTTCTTCACAAAGATACAAAACCTTTTTATCCTCGCGAACAGCTTGAAAAATTCAAAGCCCGTGATGATGTGAGCGAACTTATCTACATCGCAGAGAGATATCTTGGCAAACCATTAAATTATTCTGATGTGAACACTGTTCTCTTTATTTATGATAAACTTGGATTTAAGATAGATCTTATCGAGTACCTTATCGACTATTGTGTAAACGGCGGTCACTTAAGTATGCACTATATCGAGTCTACTGCCATCGCATGGCATGAGCAGGGCATTGACAATGTCGCAACTGCCAAAGCTCAGACAGGCGCATTCAACAAAGACTATTTCTCCGTTCTTCACGCTTTTGGACTTAATGGAAGAAACCCTGTTAAGAACGAGATCGATTACATACGTCGTTGGAAGGACGAGTTCGGCTTCGACATGGAGATAATCCTTGAAGCAGTGAACAGAACAATGCGTACCATCGCTCGTCCAAGTTTCCGCTATGCGGACAGCATTCTTTCCGACTGGAAGAAAAAGAATGTAAAAGGCAAAAACGATATCGCAAAGCTTGATGCCGACCATGATAAGCTCCGCGATGCCAAGGCAGCTCATCCGAATGCCCCGGCTCCGCAGCAGCGCAAAGTCAGCAACTTTGATGAACGTACTTATGATTATAGTGCGCTCGAAGAAAAGTATTTCAAAAACTAACAGGACAACATAAATTATGCCGATCACAGACAGAGAATTTAAAAAGATCATCGATGAATACGATCATCGAAGAATGGTCCATAGAGAAGAAGCTCACAGGCGCCAGCTCGAGTTATACGCTAAGATTCCGCCGCTAAAGGCGATTGACGACAAAATTGCGGATATCTCAGCCGAGTCTGCCGGCAGATATATACAGGGAGACCGCAGCGCCTTTAACGGTCTTAAGGAAGAGATCCAGCGCCTTTGTACTGATAAATACAGCCTTATTGAGAAATACGGCTTTCCACGGGACTACGCTGAGATCCGTTATGACTGCCCTGACTGCAAAGATACCGGCTACATCAACAATAAGCGGTGTCACTGCCTGAGGCAGTATATAATCAATGACCTCTATGCTCAGTCAAATATCATCGCTTCACTTGATGAGCAGAATTTTCAGAAATTCAGATTTGACGTATACTCTGAAGAGGCTAGAGACAACATGAAAAAGGTATATATGGCAGCCCGGAATTTCACCGATAAATTTGCCATTGAGTATACAAATATGTTATTCTTAGGAGATGTTGGGAGTGGTAAGACTTTTATGTCTAACTGCATTGCAAAGGAGCTCCTCGACAAAGGATTTTCAGTTCTTTATTTCTCATCATTCAATTTGTTTGATACCCTGGCCAAGGTAACTTTTAACAGGGACAGAAATATTGAAGTACCTTCCGATACATACCGGAACGTATACGAAGCTGATTTACTGATCATCGACGATCTCGGTACAGAGACACCGAATTCTTTTGTTCGATCCCAACTCTTTCTTATACTGAATGAGAGAAACCTCCGCCAAAAATCTACAGTTATCTCCTCGAATCTTTCGATCGAGCAGCTCAAAGATACCTATACGGAGCGTGTATTCTCAAGACTGTTGAGTGGGTACGATATGTTTAGGTTCCGAAGTTCAGATATACGACTGAGCTCGGTTTAATATTTTTTCTTTAAGAGGAAAGGAAATTTCATGGCAATTCACGAAGGAAAACGTAAGCTTGACAGCATTCCGGTAGGTAAACTTGGTGTTATCCCTCTCTCCGGATGTACAGAACTCGGTTCTAAGGTTGACAAATACCTTGTTGACTGGAGAACTGAACGTGAGAACGAGCACAAGAATTCTCTTGCGTTCGCCGGTTATCAGAGAGATTCTTATGTAATCAGGACAACACTTTCCAGATTCGGCTCAGGTGAGGCTAAGGCAGCCATCAACGAGTCTATCCGAGGAATGGATCTGTTCCTTCTTGTCGATGTTTGCAACTATTCAAAGACTTACAAACTTTGTGGCAAGGTTAATCACATGTCCCCTGATGATCACTATCAGGATCTTAAACGTATCATTGGTGCTATAGGCGGTAAGGCAAGACGTATTAATGTCATCATGCCATTCCTTTATGAAGGACGTCAGCACAGAAGAACATCAAGAGAGTCACTTGACTGTGCTATCGCACTGCAGGAACTCATCAAAATGGGCGTTGACAACATCATTACATTCGATGCACACGATGCTCGAGTACAGAACGCTATTCCACTTCACGGTTTTGAGACAATTCAGCCTGCTTATCAGTTTATGAAAGGTCTTCTTAACAACGTTAAGGATCTCACTATCGATTCAGACCATATGATGGTGATCAGCCCTGATGAAGGCGGTATGAACCGTGCGATCTATCTCGCAAATGTACTTGGCCTTGATATGGGTATGTTCTACAAGAGACGTGATTATACTACTGTTATCGATGGAAAGAATCCTATCGTTGCACATGAATTCCTCGGTGCAAACATCGAAGGTAAAGATGTAATCGTTATCGACGATATGATCTCATCCGGCGAAAGTATCCTTGACGTAGCCAAGGAGCTTAAAGCTCGTAAAGCTAACCGAATCTTTGTTATGGCAACATTTGGTCTTTTCACAAATGGTCTTAAGGACTTCGATGAAGCTTATGATAAAGGACTTATCGACAGAGTTCTTACAACAAACTGTATTTATCAGACACCTGAGCTTCTCCAGAGAGAGTATTATATCTCATGTGATATGAGTAAATATATCGCTTTCATCGTAGATACACTTAACCACGACTCCTCTATCAGCGATCTTCTTAATCCAAATGGAAGAATCCAGAAACTCGTGGCAAGATACAAAAACGGCGAACTTTGAACCTAACATAATTTATTAGATTTACCGTAAAGGGACATTAGCATCATTAAGAGCTAATGTCCTTTTCTTTTAATATTTCACTTTTTAGTATTGATTTTCAAAATCAATTCGGAGCCGATGTTACTTTTCCCGTTGATCCTTCCTATTGTTTTTGAAATACTCACCTTAGGCGGTATCTTTGCCAGATTTCCGTACTTATTATATTTTATGGCATAATTCTTTTTTCAGATTTTCAAGACACTCACAATACGCATCCATTTCCTCCTCAACAAGCCAATCATATTTTATAATTTCTTTCTTCGCGTTCCTTACGATAACCTTCAATTCCTTTCTATACTTTAAGTATTGCTTTGTCTTTTCAGCACACAATTCCTCTAAAAGTTCTCCGTCAAATAATTCCCCAATTATAGGATTTTTTTGTAAGAAATATATTGCTCTTTTAACCGCCGTCCGCTGTGATAAATATATATAAATCTACAGTATCTATACTTTGTTGTACTTTACATTAACAACTAATTTCTCAATGACCTCTGAGATAACGATATCTCGATAGCGATACCATACCAATGTACTTGTATAGATTTGATATATATATATTTATCTTGTTCACATTAGGACGCAACTCCTAATGCAGTCTTACTGTTACCAGCAGACCTCTGACACTTTCATGCCAGCGCAGACTATATCTTCGCCCACTTATAAAAGTGGGGCAGTATTTTTCTTCCACCATTAGCTTGTGGTTTTACTCTCCCTCAAGGAGATAGTCGTTGGGGGTTTTCCATATCATTTCTGACTTAGGACTTTCCCTGCTAAACACCCATTGTATAAGCACTTAGGACATACGTTTTCAAGCGGTCACAATTTATTTTCACCAACGCCGCAGGGCAGGAGGCCCCGACTTCTATAAGTCGTGGGAGGAATGCCCGTTTTAGCGGCGTATATTCTTTATACAACATTGTTCTTCACCAAAATATATGATATAATACTTTTGGCGAAAGAAAGTAGGTATTGTATATGGAGCAGACAATTACAGCAAAACTTCAGATTTTAGTAAATCCTTTTGATAAGCAGATACTCTGCGATACCATGAAGGCTTATTCTGATGCTTGTAAATATGTCTCTGAATACATATACAAAACACATAACCTTAGTCGTTATAGTGTACAGAAAGATACTTACTATCAAGTACGTGAAATTTATGGTCTCCGTTCTCAGATGGCAGTTTCTTGTGTACGAACAGTTATTGCTAAATACAAGACCATTCTCGAAAATCAGAAAGAGTGGATAAAGCCTGTATTTAGACTTCCTCAGTTGGACCTTGTATGGAATAGGGATTATTCTCTCAATAACAAGAACGATATTTTTTCTGTTAATACACTAAATGGACGTATTAAGGTATCTTTCTACAAAAAAGGTTTTGAGCAGTATTTTGCTGATAGCTGCAAATTTGGTACAGCTAAACTTGTCAATAAACACGGAATGTTTTTCTTACATATACCTGTAACATATGAGATTTCTGGACTTAATAAATCAGAAGTTTCTAATGTGGTTGGTATAGACCGTGGAATAAGGTTTCTTGCTACTACATACGATAGTAAGGGTAAATCTGTATTCTATGACGGCAATGTTATTAAACAAAAACGTGCCCATTATAAGGCTTTGCGTAAACAGTTGCAGCAGGTCGGAACCCCGTCATCTCGTAAAAGAATAAAGTCTATCGGTCAACGAGAAAACCGTTGGATACAGGATGTTAATCATTGTATCTCTAAGGCACTCGTTGAGAATAATCCCGATGGCACCTTGTTCGTAATCGAAGATTTGACAGGTATCCGCTCTGCCACTGAAAGGGTCAAGATTAAAGAGCGTTATGTATCTGTATCATGGTCTTACTATGATTTAGAACAGAAACTATCTTACAAAGCCTTAAAGCATCATCAGCTTGTAGAAAAGGTTAATCCTGCTTATACAAGCCAAACTTGTCCTAAATGTGGTCATACAGAAAAGACTAACCGCAACAAGAAAATTCATCTTTTCTGTTGTAAAAACTGTGGTTATAAATCTAACGATGACCGCATTGGAGCTATGAATCTGCATCGTATGGGAATAGAACTATTAGTACCTGATGCAGTTGCTACGGAGTAAATCTCTGTAGTACAGGTACGTGTCAACGTGCCTATGATGTAATGCCACTTTTAGCAATAATGCTAAACGACTAAATGTGGAAGGAGTAATCCGTCATACCACAGGGCAGTTACAAGCTCCGACCTCTAAGGCGTTAGCCGTAGGTCGGGGTAGTTGACCTTATGCCATCCTTACGTTTTTTTCTGCTTTCGCACCGTTCAGCTTGCCTTTTCAGACTGCTGTTTAGGTGTAAGGCTCTTAGGGATTAAAAGCATTTAACACTGAGTTCGCACCTCTTGCGAGATACGAAGGGTATTCATTATAATGAATTTTATCTATGTTGCCCAACAAATACTTCTTGCCTTAACATTTTCAGTACATCTACCAAATTTATTTCTGCATATTCCTTTTCTATTAATTTGTTATACCAAATTTCTAAAGGAAACAATTCATCTTTCTTTATAGATGTACAGTCATATATTTCTTTAATTTTTTTCATTATCTAATACCTCCATACGGTTCAAATAATGCCTCTATCTTACTTATGTCATAGCTCGAATGAGCCTTATGTTGGCGATTTCGAGATATGACATTAGTTTGATTTAGAACGTGTCAATGCACTAGCTGCAGAAGAGTTCCATTTCCGCTGTAATAGTAGTTAATCCGCTCGCCGTTACTCTTTACTTCTGCGAGTATTGTGTTTCCATTCAGTATGTATTCTATGATGCCTTCACACTATGGTTTTAAGCTTTGATTTTTCAAAATTAATTCGGGACCATTACACTAAGATGATCAAACATCGTAATGCAACAGCCCCATGCAGCTTATTTCTAAATACTTAACTTTTGTTATTTACTTAAAAAACATTTTCATCATAAATATTTATCTCCTCAAGCCTTATTTCTACAGCATCCCCTTGTTTTAGTGCAACGTTATTCTCTATTTCAAATCCAATATAATCATTTCCTAGTTTTATTGAAATATATCCCTTCTCCAATTCATCAACTTTTCCGACAATTAAAATTTTTTCATCTTTATCCACCATTTTACCCGTATTATCGTCTTTGACTTTTCGAATATTTTGCTTATTAAGCATATGTGGATAGTCAAATTCTACACTATATTCTCCAAGTGTAGGCATATATTCATTTTTCCATTTTCCATAACACTGACCATATTGAGATAAGAAAAAAACATTATCAGAATCGATTTTTATAATTTTTATTTTCATATCATCAACCTTTTATTCTTATTAAAGTATTATAATAGTTCCATATTTTATCAGTTTCTGAATAAATCCACTGCTCTGCATGAAAATGAAACTTAGTTGTTCCCATATTCTTCCCCTATTAGAAGATAGTTGCTTTCTTAATAATGTCAACTACAGCAACTATAAAAAGCAATATAGAAAATACTGCAAATATAACTGAATAAATGGTCACAAGTATCTTATCTAATACTTTTTGTGCATCATATCTAACATAATCTACGCATGACATTCCTCCACTCAAAAAGAGACTTGCTAACATTAAATATATTAAATCACGGCAATAATATATGCTATTTGGTGCAATAACAAGAGCAAATAATACAGTGATCAAAGCCATTATTTCCATAGATGCACACATCATAATACCTAGTACTGAACCTTTATTTATTCGTTCATTTAAATTTAAAAACACAATTTTACATAACTTACCATGAATACAAACTGTATGCCCTCTGTATCTGTTATATAAACCTATCAGGTAAAAAAACAACTCATATACTAATAAAACAATATATTCCTTCATCTGATCTCCTTTTGAAAATCAATGCACTAGCATTGTTATCATAGATTTCTGAAACATCGCCAAGTGTATTAGTTACTACTGTGTAATAAGTCTCAGCTGCGCCCTTTGATGGAATATAGCCTAGTGTTTTGACACATTCATAATTAAACTTATGTCATAGCTCGAATGAGCCTTATGTTGGCGATTTTGAGATAGTGCATTAGATTAAATAAGAGCGGGACAAACAACCAGAACAAAAGGACATTAGCATCATAAAGATCTAATATCCTTTTTAATATTTCACTTTAGTATTTGTATTGTTTCTATCATTGTCTCACACTGATCTGCTCTGTTAGCGCTCAATGTCACCACTCTATACTTTCCGTCACTATCCTTTATGATTTTTAATTCCAAAAAATAAAATCCCTTTTTTACATCAATTCTTCGTTCATTTCCACTAATCAGTAAAATAATGTATTGCTCATATAAAAAACCTTTTATGTCATCACAAAAAGTTTTCTTTATGCAATCATCATATTTTTCATTTTGAGAAATTTCCTCAACGTGTATCATTTTTTCTATTTTGGAAAACTCAAATTTTGTCAAATCCAACTTATAAAAATTTCCTGAGTATGTCTCTAAAATTAATTCTTCATTTTCATTCCAAAATTTTTTTTCTATTATCTCGTCTTCCATATTTGATGGAATACTGTAAATCTTACAATTACATTTTTTAATATCGACCAGCACAAATTTTTCATTATCCGGGCAGAAAAGCAACAATAAATTTTCATCGATAACAACAGAATTATATATACATAAATCCTCCATAATAGATATATTATCTATTCTTTCAAAATCACTATCCATAATGATAACTCCGTTATAATCATCATTTATAACAATGAAATTTCCTACCGTTTGTAAAAAATATGTGTCGTTCTCTAAAATACAATTTCTACATATCATTTCAATTTTAACCTCTTTGCTACATCTATTGTTCCTTCTATAATTTCCCCCGTTATTGGATTTGCTTCACCCAAATGTCTGCCTAGTTTATCGAAGACTTCTACATGCGCTCTTTCTCCCACATGTAAAGTGTCTCTATCTGACACAGATGCTATTTTCGATGCTTCTAATGCCCCTGCTACTGAGCTTGCCACTTCCGCAACTGCACTTATACCAGAACTTCCGGCTACCATCGCTACTGCCGGAGTTCCCGTACCGCCACTTCCAAGAATAATAGCTGCTGATATAACTATTATGCACGTTGAAAAAGCGGCAGATCTTAGCTGTTCATTAGTCATTTTGACATACTCCCACGGTTAAAACCGTGGGATTCTCTTAGATTCTACAAGCATCACTTATCCGTATAGAATAAGATATAGTTTGTTATTTCAGAGTTTATCTTCTATAGAATTTCAAATTTCAAAGAATTTTACTTTCCAGAAGACAGGTCTACGTCTGGACCTGTTTTTTATTTTTTAGAAGCCGAAACATTGTTTCATGCTTATGTTGTTGTTTACCATATCCTCTATTAATTTAATCTGCATTGTCAAAAACTTCTTGAAACTATAAATACACTTTTCTCTGTCAGTGTGATTTAATGTATCATCTGAATTTTTCAAAAGGAAGGCACTATATAAATCCCTTTGTACCTTATGGCTGCCTATAATCTTACTTCTATCTCCTAAAGTGGTTTTCTCATAAATGTCATCTATGTGATTATACTGACTTGCTCTAAATTCCCTGGTATTAGCACAAACAAGAGCTCCGCCATATTGTTCAGCCTTGTGTTTTAGAATCTGGATCATCAGAGCTGGAGAGCGATTGTTCATTGAACTGCCAAAGCGTTTCTTTTTCTTATACTTATGAACCTGTTTTACAGTACCGTCTTTTTGTTTGATAACAGAAATTTTATCCTGCCGTTCCGTCTTTTGGGAGCGTTTAGCAAGACCTCTGAAATTCATGGTTTCCACTATAAAATACACTGAGTCCCTGATAAGTTCATTAGCGTATTCCTCATGAGATTGTTTTGTGTAAGCTGTTTTTTGCCTATACAGAGATTTTAGCTTATCTCTGTCTTTAAGATATGTTTTTGAAAATATCCACTTATCATGATTGGTTCTGTCAATAGTACCATCGGCCTTATATTTTGCCGGGTTAGAAGTTCTTTTTGATCTGTCAAGATGTTCAAGGAGCTTGCATATCTTCTTATTATAGTCCTTGCACTTTGGAGCCAACTCTTTCAAAGTTAATTTAGTTTCAGATACAGTGGCAATAGTGGATGTTCCTATGTCCATGCCTGTTGTATTATCAGGGCTTCCGACATTACTGATCTTGTGTGGAGCGTTACCATCAAGGTATATATTAAGATAATAGTGCCAACTATTAGGAAACATTAACCTTTTTATCTCACAATAAGAGATTTTGTGATTAAGGGATTCTGCTACATAAGAAGCATTCTTTTTAGGAACAGTACATTTCATATGCAGTCCAATATATTCTACATTTAGAGTATCCGGATCAAACTTAATGCCATTGGTGTTTGTTTTCCCACAGATAGTAGAAAAATCACGATACTTCTTAAAATGCAGCTCTTTGCCATTTCCGAAAAGTATCTTTTCTACACCCTCCCAGACACGATCAGCTTCCTTCTGTACCTGCTGAGAAGATATATGCTTCTTAAACTGTTTACCACAAACCTTAAGATATGCTTCAAATGAGTATTTTGATAACCCATAAGTGCTGCGGATATCGCTCATTATCTTAGAAAGCTCTTTTTTGCGAACAGAATCCTCTTTGCTAAGTTTATGCTTCTTTAGCAGCTCAGTATATTCTGTTTTAGCTGAAATATAGTTCTTATCATATCCGAGCTGGACCATACGTTTTTTAGCCTGCTTAACCATAACGTTATGCAAGTGGCTTATCATATAGAAACGTCTGGTAAGTATCTGTTTTTCATATTCAGTTGTTTCTAATGGAAGCCTTAATACATGCATTTAATCCCTCGTCTTCTGTGTTTTAATATACCACTCTATAGTGGAAGAGCTGACACTTCCTGCCGTACTTACGAAATAGGAACGTGTCCATAATGAAGGCATATTCACAAGCTCTGGAAATTCTTCACGCAGCTTATGAGAAGTAGCCCCTTTTATGAGTTTAACCACATCAGGAATAGATTGCTGCGGATAAACGCTTACAAACATATGAACATGGTCTACATGGCATTCCATAGCAAGAATATCTATATCATGTTTCTGACATTCAAATACAGTTAATTCTTTAAATCTGTCCTCGACACCAGGAATGTTAAATATTTTCCTGCGATATCTGGGGCAAAATACCAGATGATAGTTTATTAGTGAAACTGTAGTTTTTGTGTGCTTATATTTATCTTTCATGTGTATATAATAACATATAATATACACATTTACAATACAAAAAAGCCTATATTCTTAGGCTTTTCTAAGAATATAGGCTTTTGTAAAAACGCTCTCATCCCACGGTTAAAACCGTGGGCTTTCTCGCTTAAATTAATTTTCAACATACCTTATCATCTAGTATTATCGCCTCCAACATAAATACTCTGACATCCAACCAGTTAATGGTGTTTGAGTTATTATCCCAGTACTAAAGACCGTTTTGAGGACTGATGTTTTCATCGCAGCTACAATTACTTTATCTTCCAATTTATGAATCACATCTTCAAGAAAAAATCCATCATTAAAGCATACATTAGTAAGTACTTTTGCTGTATGCTTTTCTACCGCTCGCACACCAGCTCCACCAAAAATTCCTGCCGCAAATCCTGATCCTGATCCCATTAATGCTCCTGATGCTGCTCCTCCGACAGCCTGGATTCCTACTCTTTTCCAATCTATATTTTTCCTCTGACTTGTCTCACTTATTATTTCTGCTCCAGCCGAAATTGCTGCGTCAAACTTTGCGTAGGTATATACATTCTTGACGCCATTTACTGTCTCATATGTGATGTTTCCATTTTCGTCATAGCCGTATTCCCAGTTCTTACCATTCTTTGTGTCATATGCACCTGTGAGTCTGTTCAGCCCATCGTATGTATACTCCATGCTGTCACAGCGGATTATCTTATTAACTTTATCATCCGTATTTTACAGAGCAAAATTTTCTTATTTCTGAACAATTCCCCTTTGTAACATATTCATCAGAGATATTCCATCCAATTATTATATATCTCGATTAATCTGGTTGATTTCTTTTCTCGTCCAGATCTTCTTGTACAGTTAATTACAATCAATCGCGGATTTAAATCCATGCCATTCATAAACCCTAATAATACAGGCTGATTAACTGAATCCCTATTTTTAGGCTTTGTATAATACCCCCATTTTACTTTATCTCTATTATTTATGATAACAACCTTAGCAAAATACAACGCAACATCCATACCATACATCAACGTTTCAAATGATAATTCTGTCTTAGAAATATACTCATGCATCCAATCAGGATACTTAGCAACAATTTTCTCATATTCCAATTCATCTAATTTTCTATATGAAATTTTTGTCTCATACCATGACCATAAATCTATCAAAGACTCCTTTGAATAATCAAATTTTGCTGCCACTCCATCTTTTTTTACCGCATCAAATAATAAATCAATCCTTTTATCAATTTGACTTATATACCACTCAAAGTATTCCTTAGCCTGCTCTTTATTCATCTTAGAAAACTCCACCCGTTTAAATGGTGGTACCAACATTTTATATGACATTTATCACCCTCCATATAAAAACTCTTTGTTTTTACCCAAAAACATCATATTCCTTCATATAAAATATTCTTTCCTAAAGTAACCGCTTTTTCAAATAATACTATTAAATCACTAAGCTTCTTTAATAGGCTCACTTTTTTTACACTTTTTTTCTCATATCTGCCTTCATCAATAATAAACATACCTGTTAACTGTATATTTTCATCTGAGTTTTCAAATAAACTCTTCCACGCTCCAATAATTTTAATTAATCTTTTTATATTCGCAACATCGATTTTGCTATACCCATAATAATCTAATCCGCTTTTTTTATTGATTCCATCCCATTCTGATTCAATCCAATCTATACTATCCTGCATATACAACATAACAAAATCTTCAACTTGAACACACTCATTGCTATCTTCAATTTTAAATACATGTATTAATGACATAATGATAAGTTCCTTCCTCTTGCAACAAAAATTTCTTTTTTCACCAACAAGTTCCTTTTAAGTACGCTTTTCAATAGCCTAAAATACTTTCAAAAAACTTATTATTGCTAAAGCCTTATTTACTTAACTGCATACAAAACTCATTAATACCATCAACAAACGTCAAATGACACAACAAAGCGTTTTCTAATCCAACACAAGTTAGACCAATATCTCATACAACCTATATACTATAAATTCACCACATTCAAATAAATTATTTTTTTCTACATATAATTTATTTCTTATATTTATAAATTGAATTAAATCCGAGTATTTTTCAAAAAGACCATTTTCATTTAGTACTAAATTTCTAAATTCATTAAATTCTCTAAGGCACATATCATTCAGTACAGCCGAATAATATGAACCGCCAGCATATGCATAATCATATCCCAAAAATTTCTTTTCATATTTTCCTGCATACTTATACTCAGGATAATTTTGTGGTGTTTCACATAAAATCATCCTAAAATTTATTTTATTTTCTTTAGATAATCTAATATACTCTTCAATAAATTTGTCATCATTAGTAACATCTACAAAATCATCATTTTCCCATGACTTATCAATATTTTCGTCATAATATTGTTCAAAAGTCTTATAATAGTTTAAATACCAATTATTACCTTCTACTCCTTTATACTTTCCATTTGTATTTTTTTGAAATATTATTCCATTAATCATTCTTTTTTGTTAATGTCTACAAAAGCCTTATTTTCTAATAAACAGTTTACAGTTACATATATGTTATAAAATAGTGCTTTCCACTTAATACAATAAAAAATTACGTTCTTAATCTTTTTACGTTAAAGAGATATTCCAATCACCGTAGCACGCTGCGGATCATAGTATCGGCTATTAAGGTAGTACCAGCCTGTCTCTACATCACAGTAATAGCCTCTGTAGCGGAATGGGCTCTTTTCGAGGATTCCCTGAGGATAAGTGTCTTACTCAATTCATTGTATCGTTATAAGGATTTTTTTCTAATATTTTGCAAATTTCTTCTTTCTTTTTTTGTTCAAAATCCTTCCCGAACTCAGCAAATATTTCTAACTCCTTTTTAAAATATTTTCTCCTGAAATCCCTACCCTTCTCACTGTTTTTTACTGCAAATTCTACAGCAATATCAAAAACTAAACTGTCCAGAACATACCACAGCACGACGTTCTCCTCTTTGGTAGTTATGTGTTTTTTCTCTTTACCCCTCTCGACGTAAATAATATTGTACTTATCATTGCATGAACTAATGTAAACACCATCTTTATTATATTGTTCATCATTTTCAAAAAATATTCCTGTTAGCTTAAATTTCTTATAATGCGAAAACAAATTGTTTTGTATATATTGTTCTAGTTCTTCAATATTCATCATTTCCCTTTTTCCTCTATTTAACTATGTGGTAAACCTTCCATGTCTAAAGGGATCGTGTCCCAACTTCCTTCGTCCCACCTATCATACACCTAGTGCTGGTCAAGCTTACTTACGGGATCCTGCCCCACGGAGAGAACTACTGCCAGCTACAGCTCTTTTTTGTATTAGATTTTCCTGACCTTACTTTCTAAATATTTTTTAGATTAAACCCTTCTTCATCATTAACTTCTCCTTCCCAAAGAGTTTCACATTCTCGACAAAGATTAAATATTTTATCACAATCATTATTTTTAACCTTCATTACAATATCCCCTTCACAAAAAGGCAAATTATCACAGAAATCATTTCCTCTAAAATTCTATAGCTAAATTATTTGCACCATCAGTTACAATTCTAATAACTTTAAGAAAAATTAGTGAATCCTATAATGTTTGACTATGCCAAAAAATCGGTGATCATCATGACCACCGATTTTAATAAAAATAAATACTTACACACTTAACCTGACACTTTCTTTCCCTTACATTAACGAAATGCTATTCATAATGTTTTCCATTTGTTGACATCATTTCCCGTCTCATAAGCGGTATTTTCCTTGTCGTCATAGCCGTATTCCCAGTTCTTTGTATTATAATCACTGCAAATATCTCTTTGCTAATTCTGAATTTAAATCAATACCATTTGCGTCTACAATTTCATTCCAATAATATACATTTGCAAAATTAATACTCCACCACTTTGAAAACAGTTCATCTAAAGACTGTGCCAACACCAGTCCATGTAAGTTCTTTCCTGCATCGTATACTTCATGCTCATAAAACACAATCTTACCATTTCTTGAGTCAACGCAAAATGCATCACCATTATCAAACCCAAAAACGGGGTACCAATTCATTATATCGTCTTTTATTCCGAGTTCATCCTCTTCTATATCATATAAATCTTTCATCATGTGAAGCCTCACACGACTAAAGTCGCGTGCTTCCATACCCGTTTTTCTGAGGTGCGGACTCATTGACTACATATACGGTCTGACACCGAGACACTTACGCCGCAACGCAAAGCTCTGCATTCAGACTAATTAACGTAGACAACGTGCATGTGCTCCTATACACAGCTTCTGGAACTTTTGCCAAAAGCTGCTGCCCTTTCGTCACCGAAAGGGACTTTATGATCTCACGTATAAAATATCTTGCCCCTATGTTGTATGAAGCATTTAGATCACAGTTATATATCTTTCCTGTGCTGAACTCGCACAGACTGTATTTCCCCTTAGTTTTTGCCGATTCATTTCCTCGCAGCACTCTGCCGGAACCATCAAAGGCAAGCCTTGACGTGCCCCATGCATTTACCCTGGATATACGCATACTGAGCCTGTGAGCCTTGTCTGCTACCATTGATTGAACATAACGGGCTTTCCACATTTGTAATCTCATC
>JAILMH010000050.1 GCA_024692715.1 Lachnospiraceae bacterium | reverse complement strand
TGCGTGATAGCCAAGAATACCTGTGAAATGGTGATCAGACACAAGCTCGATAAACTCAGGTTCATTGAAAAACATTATAACGAAAATGAAAATACAGCCGGAATATACATTGCGACCGGGTATGCGTTTTACGATAAATATTCAGATTCCACGGTAGAGGATATAAGAAAAAGGGCGGATCAGCGAATGTATGATGATAAAAGGCAGAGTAAAAGAGATGAAGGGATCAGTGAAAGGTTACTATCCCTTCATCAGTAACAAGCATTGCAGATGATGCATTCGACGGATCATCAAGCGCAGTAATTTATTGCAGCGAAGGCTCTTACGCTGAATCATATGCCAAGTCAAACGGTTTAAGCTATGAGCTGGTTGATGAAAAGACAGGTTCTGACAACAGTAAGTCAGACAATGGAAATGATTCAGGTGATTCTGATAACACAGGCAGCGATTCATCAGACAGCAGCGCATCAACTTCTGAGAACGAAGCTGTTTCAAACAATAAAGCTACCAGCGAGAAGACAGTAGATCTTGGAAATGGATATTATCTTACATATAATTCAAAGATCCCATTTGCAGGAAAGAAATATACACTCAGCAATTTTGGAACAATGACTATCTCTGCAAACGGTCAGAAATATGAAGTTTCAAAGATCAAGGTAAACAAGAAGAAAAAGACATTCAGGATCAACAAGCTTTCAGGCGCTGATAAGGCTGTTACAAAGGCTGTAAAGAAGCTTACAAAGGGAAGCAAGGGTGTTTCATTTGAAGTTTATGCTTACAATGTTTCAAGCAACGATGCAGTTTCATGCAAGTTCAATAAGAGCGGGGATCTTAAAAAGGTCATGATCACTCTTAACGGTAAGAAGTACAAGGCAAAGAAGACTGAGTATGATTACACTGCAGATACAAAGACTATCGTATTCAAGGGCGATAATCTTGCAGGAAGCTACATAGTAAAATAATTGACAGTTAAATGGCTGCAGGGCTTAAGATCAAGCTCTGCAGCTATTTTTTCTTTTCACAGTTTATTAAAAGTTTTTCAATCTATCTTCAAGGTTCGGTGTGTAGTGTTTAAGGGTATCAAATAACAGAACGAAACGAGGATAAACATGAAAAATAAGATCGTAGCTTTGGTTCTGGCAGTGACTATGATAGGAGTTACCGGCTGCGGTGCAGCTTCGACTGCTGAAAAGGCGTCGACAGAAGCAGGCAGTTCGGCATCAGAGGCAACAGAATCAGAAACACAGAGTACAGAGACATCTGAAGCGGCAGTTTCAGATGAAGCGGCAAAAGAGTCAATAGAAGCGGCTCTTGATCTTTCACAGAATGAAGATCAGGAGTGGAGTTATGACAGTGATGCGGACGCATGGGTGCTTTCGATCACACCTTATGTCACGATTCAGGAGCTTCCTGACCAGCAGGGCGCATCAGTGGCAGTTCCAGGTGCATATGTAAAGGGAATTGATACTGACGGAGATGGAGAAGCTGATGTAACTGCAGATAGTTATTCTGACGCAGTCAAGGGATCGCTT
This sequence comes from Lachnospiraceae bacterium, assembly GCA_024692715.1. Classification (GTDB taxonomy): domain Bacteria; phylum Bacillota; class Clostridia; order Lachnospirales; family Lachnospiraceae; genus NK4A144. The sequence goes on along the minus strand of JAILMH010000050.1, from coordinate 43,609 downwards.
GTTATTGATTATGATGCAAAGATCACAAGTACGAATGGACAGGTTTATACTGCATCAACATCACCTGTTATCATAAATACCGGTGCGGCAGGTTACGGTTCACAGCAGAACCAGCTCGCTTCTACACAGTATGCTGAGGACGGATATATCAATGTTTCGATAGGAAACAGAGGTAAGCAGGATACGATAGAGAACGAGAACGGAGAAACTGTTTATACAGGTGATGCACCAAGCTGTCTTTCAGATCAGAAGTCGGCCATAAGATTTATAAAGTATAATATCCTTCTTGGAAACCTTCCGGGAAGTACAGATTACTTTGTTTCAACCGGAGGTTCCGGCGGCGGAGCTCATGCAGCAATGGTCGCAGCTACATCGAACAGCAGTGACTTTTATCCATATCAGGCTGATGAGGGTGCAGTTGGAGTTTATGCTACAGATGACGGCAGCTACAGCACAACTGTTACGATCGATGGTAAGGATTATGAGATCTCTGATGGCGTATGGGGATCAATCGCATACAGTGCTATAACAAGCCTTTATGAAGCAGATATGGCAATGGCATTTGAGTATTATCTCGATGCAGATAATGACTTTAATACAGATTTCCAGAAAAAGATGGCTGAATATCTTTCTCAGGAATACATGGATTACATTAACAGCAAGAATATCACTATTAATGAGTCTCAGGTCGGATTTGACCTCAATGGCGACGGTGATATGGATGACGATATCAAGCTCACTATTGAGTATGATAAGGATAAATACCCTGACACGAATGGTTATGGCGGAACATATCTTGACCTCTATCTCGATGTCTTTAACCAGAACCTTCAGTGGTATCTTGACAACCTCGACTATGCAGAAGACTGGACATGGTTTGATGAATCAGGAAATGCCCTTAGTGATGATGAAGTGGCTGCTATGACAACAGAGGACAAGGCCAAGGCATTTATCGAAGGAAGATATGCTAAGTCCGAGACAAATCAGGGAGGCCCCGGCGGCGGAATGCCTGGCGGAAACGGTGGCCCGGGCGGAGCAGCACCTGCAGGAGCTCCCGGAGCTGACAGTTCTGATAAGTCAGACAATAAGGATATGGTAGTCGGAACACCTGATGCAGGTACTTCACAGTCTGCAGGAAGCAGTGTTGACTCTTCAAATTACTCAAGCTTTGATGAGATGCTTGAAGCTTATGAATCAGACATTGAAGAGATCTCTGAGGGCGATAAGCATGGCAACAATATAGTTGACCTTTACAATCCGCTTAACTATATCGGCTCAGATGATGTCGAGGCTCCTACATGGACAAGAATACTTTGCGGTGCGGCTGAAGGTGATATCTCAATGTTCAACTCACTTAATATGCAGCTTGCATGGCTCAATGCAGGAACTGACTGCAAGATCGAGTGGCAGTGGAACGGTGGACATGTTCCGAGTGAGATATTCAGTGAATCCTTCTCATTGTACGTAGATCAGATGTATGGTAAATATGTTGACGGTGCTGTGACAGACATTAAGGCTGCTGCTGCAGAGAAACAGACAAAGAATGGAACAGCAGATGAGGCAACAGGAACTGATATCAGCTCATGGGTAAATTATGATGATGTAAGCAACGTATCAGTAACGCTTAAAGATGCAGCTGCATATCGTGTAGATGGAGCAAGTAAGTCAACACCGGGATTTGATGTAATGGACTACGGTCAGGAAGATTATGTATTTGGAAATACAGAAAAGGATGCAAGACACTGGTCTGAGCATGTACTTAACGTAATGAAGGAGCATAAGGACGAGCTTGCAGAGCTTTTTAACAAGTAAAAGCTTTTTAACTGATAAAAAAGAGGCGTGGGATTTAAACCCGTGCCTCTTTTTTCCGATACATTTGTTATAAGGGATATGGAGGCAAGATCTATGAAGATCCTTCTTGTGGAAGATGAAAAAAGAATGGCTGAAGCACTGGCGGAGCTGCTGAAGGGCGAGAGCTATGATGTGGATGTTTTTTACGAAGGCTTAAGCGGCCTGGATGCTGCAGTGAGCGGAATTTATGACCTTTTGATCCTGGATGTCATGATGCCCGGGATCAATGGCTTTGAAGTGGCTTCAAGGGCGAGAAAGGCAGGAGTTAAGGCTCCTATACTTATGCTTACAGCTAAAAGTGAGCTGGATGATAAAGTAAAAGGGCTCGATAACGGGGCGGATGACTACCTGACAAAACCTTTTGAAACAAGAGAGCTGTTGGCAAGGGTCAGAGCGCTTCTCAGAAGAAATTATATAGACCAGACCGATGAAAACGGAAATCTTAAATTTGGTGATCTTTCGCTGGATACAGGCTCATCTACTATAGAGAACACAGAAAATGCCCAGAGTGTGAGGCTTTCAGAAAAAGAGCTGCATATTCTTGAGATGCTGATGCAGAGTAAGGGACGGATCATTTCAAAAGAGCAGCTGGCGGTAAAGATATGGGGCTATGAGAATGAGGCGGAATACAATAACGTAGAGGTATATATTTCTTTTACGAGAAAGAAGCTGCATTTTATAAACTCAAAGGTGGAGATCAAGGCAGTGCGGGGGCTTGGCTATGAATTCAGGGAAAATTGAACTGTTCAGAAAATCAAGGAGCAGGATAATCCTTGTGATAATGCTCATGCTTACACTGATACTCGCTTCGACTATCGGGATAATCTACTACTCCACGTATCGGGGGATATATAAAAGAGATCAGCATATTTTGTCGCAGTTTATTGAAAGCCGCGCTGTAAATCCGCTTCTGGAGCCGCATGATATATCTTTTGGGCATGAAAATGATGAAGCAGATGTTTCGATCATCTATATGGTTAAATTTGATGAAAACGGTGAGACGGACAAGATCTGGAACGATGTCAAGCCTATCATGTCAGAGGATGAACTGAAGGCAATGGCGGGACGTATCAGAGAGATCGGCAATGTGGAGGGAATCTATGAAAATTACCTCTACAGAATGGAGACAATCGATGGTTGTGATTATGTAGCACTGATGAATAATACACTCTTTAACGGCAGCGTTAATACACTTTTCTGGAATACTGTCATTTCCGGTGCCATAGCGATGGTAGTGCTTTTTTTGTTTTCCTGCTATCTTTCGGGAAAGATCATTGCACCTATGGAGGAAAGCTATAAAAGGCAGAAACAGTTTATTTCAGATGCCGGGCATGAGTTGAAAACACCTATCTCTGCCATAGGGGCCAATGCGGAGCTTTTGAAAAAAGGACTTTCGGGATCGCCCGAAGAGCAGAAACGATGGCTTGAAAATATAATTTATGAAAACAAAAGAATGAAGGAGCTGGTAACAGAGCTTTTGGACCTTGCAAGGACAGAAAATACTGTGCCTTCAATGGAGGAGCTGGATATCAGCAGACTTGTTACAGGAGAGATACTTCCCCTTGAAGCGGCGGCTTTTGAAAAGGGGATAATCATAGAAACTGACATAGAACCAGAGATCCTGCTTGCGGGAAATAAACCGCAGCTTTCACAGCTTGTATCTACCCTTATTGACAATGCACTTTCGCATATAGACGTCGGGACAGAAGAGCTTAAAGTCATTAAGGTCGAGCTTTCAAGGGAGAAAGGTTATGCCGTTTTGAGAGTTATGAATCCGGGAGTGAAGATCCCGGAGGAAGAGAGAGAAAAGATTTTTGAAAGATTCTATAGACAGGACGAATCCAGAAATCTTAATGGGCATTATGGCCTCGGGCTTGCTATCGCCAAGGCCATAACCCTTCGACATAATGGCAGAATTACCGTTGATTATTATGATGGCTGCAATGTGTTTATTGTGCAGCTTCCGACACGTTAAACGGTAGTCCGCTGAAGGACGATCTCGTCAAGGATCTTATTGGCGACATCGTCCTTTGACATTTTAGGAAGTTCTATTGAACGGGCAGGTGATATGATGGTCACAACATTTGTGTTGCCGCCGAAACCTGCGCCTTCAGTTCTTAGTGAATTGGCAATTATCATATCCATGTTTTTACGCCTCATCTTTGAAGTTGCATTATTGATGAGGTTTTCTGTCTCCATGGCAAAACCGCAGATAAACTGATGAGTCTTTATCCCACCGAGAGAGGCTATGATATCCTTTGTACGTGTGAGCAGCAGGCGCATGTCATCGTCGGCTTTTTTTATCTTGTGGTCGGCGATCTCGAGTGGACGATAGTCGGCAACAGCGGCTGCGCTTATATAAATATCCGTGTCTTCAAAACGTTCTTCTACAGCGTTGAACATATCTTCTGCAGAGGTTACAGGCACATCTTCGGTGTTTGGGATTGCTTCGAGAGCCGTGTTTCCGTGAACAAGCGAGACGTTAGCACCTCTGAGCATTGCAGCTCTTGCAATAGCGTAGCCCATTTTTCCGGTTGAGTGGTTTGTTATGAAACGGACCGGATCAATGGATTCCTGAGTCGGCCCTGCAGTAACTGTGACATTTAGCCCGAAGAGATCTTTTTCATGGGCGATCTCAGCATATATGTGCTCAAGGATTATCGAAGGCTTGGGAAGTTTTCCGGAGCCTACATCCTTGCAGGCTAGCATTCCTGAGGCGGGTTCGATTATTTTCATGCCATAGTGCCTGAGTGTGGCGATATTATCCTGAGTTATGGGATTTTCAAGCATGGCTGTGTTCATTGCAGGAGATACCAGCTTAGGGCAGCGGGCTGCAAGAACAACGGTCGAAAGCATATCGTCAGCTATGCCGTGGGCCATTTTGGCGATTATATTTGCGGTTGCCGGTGCTATCACCATAAGATCTGCAGCTTTGGCAAGCGAAATGTGTGTGACCTCGTATTTATAATCTCTGTCGAACTGATCTACCACACAACGGTTGTTTGTAAGTGTTTCAAAGGTCTGAGGCGTTATGAAATTGGTTGCGTTCTTAGTCATAATGACATGAACGTCAGCACCGTCTTTTCTAAGCTGACTTGCGACATCAGCCATCTTGTAGGCGGCAATACTTCCGGTAACACCCAGAACAACGCATTTTCCCTGTAAATTCATTTTTTGCTCCTAATATTTTATTAATATATTATAGTACAAATTGAAAGATATTTGGCAAGAAAAGCCAAAGGCATTTCAGATCGTATGATTGTACAGAAAAAAGAAATGTTACTGAAATGACCGCTATTGACGTTCTGAAAACTTTAAGAGTATAATATTATTCTGTATGGACTCATGATGGGAAAAGGCCAGTCGAGTCCGACATGAAAGGACAATTTATTATGATCAGGAGTATGACAGGATTCGGCCGTGCTGAGATTCATGAGGATTCCAGACGTTATACGGTCGAGATCAAGACAGTCAACCATCGTTACCTTGAAGCAAATATCAAGATGCCAAAGGCACTCTCTATATTTGAGTCATCTATCAGAACGATCCTTAAAGAGTATCTTGAACGTGGTAAGGTTGATATGTTCATTACATATGAGGACAGCAATAACAGCAGCGGAAGCGTTAAGTATAACAGTGCTGTGGCTCATCAGTATTTTGATTATCTCAACCAGATGAGTGAGGAATTCGGCCTCGATAATGACATCCGTATTTCCGGTCTCTCACGTTTCCCTGAGGTATTTACCATGGAAGAGGCTGAGGTTGACGAGGATACCCTTTGGAAAGGGCTTGAAAAGGCTGTAAGGGGTGCGCTTGCCCAGGTTGTTGAGACAAGAACGGTTGAAGGTGAGAATCTTAAAAAAGATCTTATTGAAAAGCTTGATGATATGCTTAAGGGCGTTGCCTTCATCGAAGAAAGAGCTCCGGGAGTCGTTGAGGAGTACCGCAGCAGACTTAAGGCAAAGATCCATGATATGCTCGGAAATGCTGAGATCGATGAGGCGCGTATCGTAACAGAAGTTACGATCTATGCGGACAAGATCAGTGTCGATGAAGAAGTTGTGCGTCTCAAGAGTCATATAGAGACGATGAAGAACACCATCGAGAAGGGCGGACACATTGGACGTAAGCTTGATTTCATTGCTCAGGAGATGAACAGAGAAGCAAATACCACATTGTCCAAGGCAAACGATCTGGCAACAAGTGATGTTGCGATCGAGCTGAAGACCTCTATAGAGAAGGTGCGGGAGCAGATACAGAACATTGAATAAGTTGATTAATGTTGGTTTTGGAAACATCGTAAACGCAGATAAGATAATCGCTATTATCATGCCGGATTCGGCTCCGGCCAAGCGCCTTATGCAGAATGCCAAAAAGTCCGGAACAGCTATTGATGCCACGCATGGAAGAAAAATTCAGTCCTGCCTCATAATGGAAGGAAGTCAGGTAGTATTTTCTGCACTTACGACAGAGACCATTGTTGAAAGACTTTCAGAAAATAAGGAGACTGGTTCATGAATAAGAGAGGAATTCTGGTTGTTGTTTCGGGATTTTCAGGTGCAGGAAAAGGCACATTGATGAAGAAGCTGCTCAGCGAATATGATAATTATGCGCTGTCAGTATCTGCCACTTCAAGAAGCCCGCGTCCGGGTGAGGTTGAAGGCGTAAGCTATTTTTATAAAACAAAAGAAGAATTCGAGGCTATGATCAAAGAGGATGCATTTTTTGAACATGCCTGTTATGTTGGTAATTATTACGGAACCCCAAAGAAATTTGTTTTTGACAAGCTCGATGAGGGAAAGGATGTTATACTGGAGATAGAGATCCAGGGAGCTTTGCAGGTAAAGGAAAAATATCCGGAAGCACTGCTGCTCTTTGTAACTCCGCCGACTGCTGAATGCCTCAGGAATCGTCTTGTGGGCAGAGGCACAGAAACTCTTGAGGTCTGCGAGAGCAGGCTTAAGAGAGCAGTGCAGGAGTCAGAGGGAATTGAAAAATATGATTATCTTATAATCAATGATGACCTCGATACCTGTGTTAAAGAAATGCATCACATCATACAGTCAGCAAAGTTTCAGCCAATGAGGCAGGAAGCTTTTATCAAAGAAATCAGAGAAGAACTTAAGGCTCTCTGATAGGAGTTTTCATTGGCGCATAGCGTCAGAATGGAGGAATTATGTTACATCCGTCATACGGTGACCTTATGGAAGTTGTAAATTCAGATGTTCAGGATGGAGAGGCACCTATTGTTAACAGCCGTTACTCTATCGTTATCGCAACATCTGAGCGTGCTCGTCAGCTCATTGATGGTGCTGATCCACTTATTACACCAGAAGGAAGAAAGCCATTGTCACTTGCAGTAGAAGAGCTCTGGAAGGGCAAACTTCACATTTTGAGTAAGGACGAAGATACAGAAGAATGAAGATCCTTTTTATTTCATTAGGATGCGATAAAAATCTCGTTGATTCAGAGCAGATGATCGCACTCCTTAGAAAGCATGGATACGAGTTTACTAACGACGATGCCGAAGCCGACATCGTCGTTATCAATTCATGCGCTTTTATTAATGATGCAAAGCAGGAAAGTATTGAAACGATCATTGATGCGGGAGAGCTTAAGCAGAACGCAAATGTTAAATGTATCATTGTAGCAGGCTGTCTGGCTCAGCGCTACTCAGAGCAGATCAAAACAGATCTTCCTGAGGTGGATGCCATTGTCGGCACAACTGCATTTGATAAGATCGTTGAGGTCGTCGATGAAGTTCTTGAGAAAAAGGGCTACGTGGTAGAGTGTAAGGAAGATATCGACCGCTCACTCTATCTTCAGGGTGAGCGCTCTATCACGACGACAGGTAATTTTGAGTACCTTAAGATCGCTGAAGGCTGTAATAAGCGCTGTACTTATTGCGCGATTCCGGATATCCGCGGTAAATATCGCAGTGTTCCTATGGAAAAGCTTATAAGTGATGCAGAAGATCTCGCTGAGAGAGGTGTTAAGGAACTCATACTGGTGGCACAGGAGACAACAGTATACGGTGTAGATATCTACGGAAAGAAGAGCCTTCCTGAGCTTTTGAGAAAGCTCTGCAGGATAGAAGGTTTTAAGTGGATACGTATTCTCTATTGTTATCCTGAGGAAATAGATGATGAACTCATCAAAGTCATGAAGGAAGAACCTAAGATATGTCGTTATCTTGATCTTCCTATTCAGCATGCCTGCGACAAGATCCTTAAGAGAATGGGCAGACGCACTTCAAAGAGCGAGCTCATAAGTATCGTAGAAAAGCTCAGAGCAGCAATGCCTGATATTTCACTCAGAACAACACTTATCACAGGTTTCCCGGGTGAAGATGAGAACGATCAGAAGGAACTTGTACAGTTTGTCAAGGACATGAGATTTGACAGACTCGGCTGCTTCACATACTCTCCTGAGGAGGGAACGCCGGCGGCAGAATTCCCTGATCAGGTGGAAGAAGAGCTTAAAGAGGCAAGAAAAGATGAAATAATGCAGCTTCAGCAGGGTATAGCATTTGCTAATGCTGAAGCAATGATCGGCAAAGAACTCGATGTAATGATCGAGGGAAGGATTCCGGAAGAGCATGTATATGTGGGAAGAACCTACAGAGATGCACCTAATATCGACGGAATGATCTTTATCGATGATGCAAATGTTCAGGGCGAGCTGATGACAGGTGATTTTGTCAGAGCTGTAGTGACCGGTTCAGATGAATATGATCTGGTTGGAGAAGTCATAGCAGAAGATTAAATCAAAGGAGGTCAGAGTATGAATCTGCCTAATAAACTTACGGTTTTGCGTGTGGTACTCATACCGTTTTTTGTGGTATTCTTACTTACTAACTGTTTTGGAGAAGCTTCGAAGTGGGCCGCTTTGGCGATATTTATCATTGCGAGTCTCACAGATATGCTCGATGGTAAAATTGCCAGAAAGTATAATCTGGTAACAAATTTCGGAAAATTTATGGACCCGCTTGCGGATAAGATGCTGGTGTGCTCTGCACTCATCTGCCTTACTGCAATGGGAAAGATTCCGGCATGGATGGTAATAGTCATTGTAGCCAGAGATTTTACAATAAGTGGTTTCAGACTTGTGGCTGCAGAAACAGGTCGTGTAATTGCGGCAAATTATTGGGGCAAATTTAAAACAGCATCTCAGATGGTCATGATCTGCCTCGTTATCGCAGACCTTCAGGTAGGCCCACTTCCGCTCATCACACTGGCTTTCCAGTATATTGCGGTAATTCTTACGATCATCTCACTTATCGTATATCTTAACGATAATAAGGACGTAATGAAGGACGCAGATTGAGAAAAGACACCGGTCTGACTTGAACTTATTGTCAAAATGCTTTATGATTACACATGCGCGGAAATTTGCACAGGAGAAAGGAATGCCTCTGCTATCAATAATATTAGTGCTGATGCTTCAGACGAAATGGCTCTCGGCTGTGCTGATGCTTACAGTTTTAAGTATCTTTCTTAAAATTGTAAAAAGCTAAATAATATGTAGGCGCACTTATTTTGGGCGGCTCCCGGGTAAGTGATATGTTCCCTGCTCATGTGGAAATGTACGCGAGGCCAGAATCAGGCATAAATACTAGTTTTTAAGTGTCTGACGAGATATAGGCTTGATCTGAATAGGATTTTATAAGAAAAGAGACGATTGAATTTCGTCTCTTTTTTTGTTAGTATAGATAAGTTGTAAAAAATGATTTTTGGTTAGATCAATTGACAGTTGATCTTCTTTTTAGAGAAAGGTGGTGGTTTTTATGTCAGATGTTCCTGAACGAAAGCGTGGCAGACACGCGAAAACAAAAAATTGCATGAAAACCCATAGCCTGTTAAAAAGGAGATTAACTGATTATGAGAGTAGAAGAGATACAGGTTCTTATCGAGAGGAAGAAATATCATGAGCTTCGTGACGCTCTGTCTGAGATGAACGAAGCCGATATCGCTTCATTGCTCGAAAAGCTCCCTAAGGAACTGCAGGTAAGAGTATTTCGTTTGCTTCCGAAAGACATGGCAGCAGACGTATTTGCTTATCTGCCTACTGACGTGGAACAGGAGATCATCACATCGTTAACAGATGCCGAGGCAACGAATATCATTAATAACATGATGTCTGATGATGCTGCGGATCTTATGGAGGAAATGCCGGCTTCTGTTGTTAAGAAGCTGCTTTCTAATGCGAGGCCTGATACACGTCGTGATATAAACCATTTGCTCAAGTTTGAAGAGGACTCTGCCGGTTCGGTAATGACCGTGGAGTTCATTGACTTAAAAGAGGATATAACTGTTGCAGACGCTATCGAACGAATCCGCCGTACAGGAATTGACAAAGAGACTATCAATACCTGCTATGTGCTTGACAGCAGGCGGAGACTTATAGGAATTGTAGCACTTAGAACGCTGATACTTTCGAGGCCTGATCAATATATTAAGGATGTCATGGAGGAAAACGTAATTTCTGTCGATACCCTTATGGACCAGGAAGATGTTGCAAGAGTAATATCAAAATATGACTTTAGTTCTGTACCGGTAGTTGATTCGGAAAAACGACTTGTCGGAATCATCACAGTCGATGATGTAGTGGATATCATTCAGGAAGAGGCAACAGAGGATATCCAGAAGATGGCCGCTATCGTACCGGCGGACGTGCCATATACAAAGCTGAATGTTTTAGATCTCTGGAAAAAGAGAGTTGGATGGCTGATGCTTTTGATGGTTTCGGCTACCTTCACCGGAAGGATCATTTCGAGCTATGAAGACGCGCTTGGAGCATTTATAGTGCTTACCGCATATATTCCGCAGCTTATGGATACAGGCGGAAATGCAGGCTCCCAGTCTTCGACAATGATAATACGTGCCCTGTCGCTTAAGGAGATAGAATTCCGCGACTGGTTCAAGGTTGTCATGAAGGAGATATTCACCGGTGTCATATGCGGATTTACCCTTGCTGCTGCGAACTTCATAAGACTTATGGTATTTGATCATATGTCTGTAACGGTAGCGCTTGTAGTATGTCTTACCATGTTCCTGGTAACGATCGTTGCGAATGTTGTGGGATGCGCGCTGCCTATGCTTGCAAAGAGACTTGGATTTGACCCTGCTGTAATGGCGTCGCCTATGCTGACAACTATCATCGATGCAGTTGCGTTGATGATTTATTTCCAGTTTGCTGTAAGGATGCTGCATATCCTGTAAGATGCAGTTATGAGAGGGATATGAAAAAGAGAGATTTAAGAATGGACAACATCAAGGCATTTTTGATAATCCTTGTTGTTGCAGGTCATTTACTGGAGCTTTTTCTTAAAAATGGAAATGTTAAGACGGTATATAAACTGATTTATTCATTCCATATGCCGTTGTTCATATTTATTTCCGGGTATTTTGCGAGGTTTAAGCCGAAAAAGATACTTGCAGGTCTGGTGCTGCCGTATGTAGTGTTCCAGACGATCTATATATTATATGTGAATTATGTGATAGACCTTGAAAATGAGGTCGAGTTTGGATATACCCATCCCTACTGGATCATGTGGTATATGATGGCAATGATAGTATGGAGTCTTTCGGTGCCGGTTATTTCCCTTGGGGATAATGTAGTGCACCTGCTCATACTTGCTGCCTCGATCGTACTGAGTATAGCAGTAGGCTATATACACTCCTTCGGGCAGGATTTCAGTCTTTCCAGGATTTTTGTGTATTTTCCGTTTTTTATAATGGGTCATTATTTCTCGGGGCTTATGAAAAATGAAGAAAAGAGGGGAGAGCTGACTGAATTTTATCATTCGCATAAAATACCCATCACAATGGGTTCTGCAGTTCTTTTCGGAGCTGCGGTCGGTGCGATGATAGAATATACTGACGAATATTCGTATGTATGGCTTTACGAATGTGCACCTTATGCGGTATCGCATGAAACACCGCTGTACAGGCTTGCGCATTTTGTAGTAGCGTTAATATGTATTATGTATATATATCTTTTGACTCCTGATATAAAATGTGGAATCCTTTCCAAGCTTGGAGCCAAAACAAAAAATGTATATCTTTTACATGGCTTTGTGATCATTGCGCTCAAGCATATGGTCGGCCTTGTATAAGGCAGATAGGAGGCATGATTATGCGGGAAATGGAATTTAAGATGGAGATCAATTATCCTCAGATCGTGCCGGGAGCAGATGTTGAAGTAGAAGAGTCCACCCTTCAGGGTGGACTCGTTGTATATTATACGATCATCCCGGCTATAGCGATGTCTGGAAATTTCAGAAGGCAGGAGCGTCTTGAGAATTTTCACGGAAAAGTGCTTAAGATCCGTGAAAGTGATGGCGGTGCCTTTTACGTAACGGTCGGTTTTGACAGCAAATAATAATAAAAAACCCGATGCGGTAGAGGGACCGCATCGGGTTTTATTAATTCATATATAAGTGCTTCAGATTAAGCCATCTTGTTTACAGCTTTTGTAAGACGAGATACTTTTCTTGAAGTTGTGCACTTGTGATAAACTCCTTTAGAGCCAGCCTTCTCGATTGTTGAGATGGCGCTTGTAAGTGCTGCTGAAGCTGCATTCTTGTCACCAGACTCGATTGCTGCGTAAACCTTCTTTGTAGCTGTCTTAACACCAGACTTAACGGCCTTATTGAGTTCTGCTCTCTTTGCGCTAGTAATAACTCTCTTCTTTGCAGATTTAATGTTTGCCAATGTAGGATCCTCCTTCGTGTAAATATAGTCGAACACTACATGCTTTTTCCTTGTCTGACACTTTGACAAAGGTTTATGCATGCATACTCGGATATTTTATAACCAAGAATCTTACTTGTCAAGAACTGCTGCCAAAATTTTATGACTTTTTACAGCTGTGTTTAAAAAGCCGTGCAAACAGGCTGAATACTGTATCTACTCAAAACACCTATTTTATGGTACATTATTTATACGAAATACAACTTTAGGAAGAGGTTTTACATATACTATGGATATGAGTCACATCAGGAATTTCTGTATTATAGCACATATTGATCACGGCAAGTCTACACTTGCGGATCGTATCATTGAGAAAACAGGTCTGCTCACCGACAGAGAGATGCAGAATCAGGTTCTCGACAATATGGATCTGGAGCGTGAGAGAGGAATTACGATCAAATCTCAGGCAGTACGCACGGTCTACAAGGCAAAAAACGGAGAGGAATATATTTTTAATCTTATTGATACGCCGGGACATGTTGACTTTAACTACGAAGTCAGCAGAAGTCTTGCCGCCTGTGATGGTGCAGTTCTTGTGGTGGACTCGGCTCAGGGAATCGAGGCACAGACTCTTGCAAACGTATATCTTGCACTGGACCACGACCTTGACGTATTTCCTGTATTAAATAAGATAGATCTTCCTTCTGCGGAGCCGGACAGAGTGGCAGCTGAAATCGAGGATGTTATCGGTCTTGATGCGTCTGATGCACCGAGAATTTCCGCAAAGAGCGGACTCGGGGTTGAAGATGTTCTTGAAGCTATAGTTGAAAAGATCCCGGCACCGACAGGGGATTCTTCGGCACCGCTCAAGGCGCTTATATTTGATTCTATCTATGATCCGTATAAGGGAGTAATCGTATTCGTAAGGATCATGGACGGAACAGTTAAAAAGGGAACACCGGTCAAATTCATGGCGACAGGCAGAAGCGATGAAGTGGTTGAAGTCGGTTACTTTGGGGCCGGAAGATATATTCCGTGTGATGAGCTCACAGCCGGAATGGTTGGTTACATCACAGCGAGTATCAAAGACCTTAAAGAAACACGTGTCGGTGATACAGTCACAAATTCTGAGAAGCCTTGTGAAGAGGCACTCCCTGGCTATAAGAAGGTAAATCCTATGGTTTACTGCGGTATTTATCCTGCAGATTCTGCAAAATACCCGGATCTTCGTGATGCGCTTGAGAAGCTTCAGCTTAACGATGCTTCGCTTACCTTTGAGCCTGAGACATCAGCAGCCCTTGGATTCGGCTTCAGATGCGGATTCCTTGGACTTCTTCACCTTGATATAATCACAGAACGTCTTGAGAGAGAGTATGACCTCGATCTGGTAACTACTGCTCCGGGCGTTGTTTATAAGGTTTATAAGACAGACGGCACAGAGATGGATCTAACAAATCCTGCCAACCTGCCGGACCCTTCAGAGATAGAGCACATGGAGGAACCGATGGTTTCAGCTGAGATCATGGTTTCGACAGATTATCTCGGAGCAATCATCGGGCTTTGTCAGGAGAGGCGCGGAGTTCAGACGGGAATGGATTACATTGAGACCACCCGTGTCATGCTTAAATATGATCTTCCTCTCAATGAGATCATCTATGATTTCTTTGATGCGCTTAAGAGCCGCTCAAGAGGATATGCATCATTTGATTATGAGCTTAAGGGATATGCACCTTCACAGCTTGTAAAGCTTGATATCCTTATTAATAAAGAGTATGTCGATGCTCTTTCATTTATCGTGTTTAAGGACAGTGCATATGATCGTGGAAAGAAGATGTGCGAGAAGCTTAAAAACGAGATTCCGCGTCACATGTTTGAAATCCCGATCCAGGCTGCTGTCAATGGAAAAGTCATTGCCAGAGAGACAGTAAGGGCATACCGTAAGGATGTGCTTGCAAAGTGTTACGGCGGAGATATTTCTAGAAAGAAGAAGCTGCTTGAGAAACAGAAGGAAGGAAAGAAGAAGATGCGTGCGATCGGTTCTGTAGAAGTACCAAAGCAGGCCTTCTTAAGTGTGTTGAAGCTGGATGATGAATAAAAAACCGCTTGCCGTTTATATTCATATACCGTTCTGTGAGCAGAAATGCCGATACTGCGATTTCCTTTCGGGACAGGGTTCAGAACAGCTTAAACTGTCCTATTTTCGTGCTTTGATGCACGAGATAGGACATACTGACGGGTCGCACTACATCGTGACTTCAGTTTATATCGGAGGAGGAACGCCTTCATGCGTTCAGTCGATGTATATTGTGAAGATCATGGATGCGCTGCGTGCCCGTTTTGAATTTGCGCCAAAAGCTGAGATCTCAATGGAAATGAACCCGGGAACAGTGAGAAAAACTTCGCTTGCTGATTATAAGGCTGCCGGAATAAACCGTCTGAGCATAGGGCTTCAGTCTACGCATGATGATGAGCTCAGAAGGCTTGGCAGAATACATGATTACAGAACTTTCTTAAATACCTATGAGCTGGTGCGCTCAAGGGGATTTGACAATGTAAACATCGATCTTATGTCTTCCCTTCCAAAGCAGACAATGGAAAAAATGGAAAAAAGCCTTGAAAGAGTGATCAAGCTTGGACCGGAGCATATTTCCGTTTATTCCTTAATAATCGAGGAAGGGACACCTTTTTACAGACTTTATGAAAAGGGCGAGCTTGAGCTTCCGGATGAGGATACCGAGGTAAAGATCGACAGAATGGTCAGAAGGACGCTCTTAGAGCACGGTTATGAGAGATATGAAATTTCGAATTTTGCCAGACCAGGATACGAATGCCGGCATAATCTGGTCTACTGGAGCAGAGGAGATTACCTGGGATTTGGTATAGGTGCTGCTTCACTTCTTGGTCATACCAGATTTTCCAATACCCGAAATATAAAAAAGTATATCGAAGCTAATGGAATGTCAGAGACGAATGTGCAGAAACTCACTGTTAATGACGAAATGGGAGAGTTTATGTTCCTTGGGCTCAGAAAGGTTGCCGGAGTGAAGGAAGAGGACTTTGAAAACTACTTTGGTAAGACCATGAGAGAGGTCTATGGACCGATCCTTGAAAAGCAGCTTGGAATGGGAATGCTTACTTATAAAAACGGGCGTTGGGCCTTTACGGAAAAGGGAATGGACGTATCGAATACGCTGATGGCTGATTATCTGCTTGACTGATAAATGGTACAAAACAAGGTACATGGCCTCTATTCTATTGTTATGTGAATTGATTATTGCTAAAATTAAATTGCTGAATAATGATTATTTTTAGCTAAGGGGCACAAATGACAGAATATTTATTCAATAATGATGAGAAGAAGGCTTTAATACGCGATAATGAGCGGTATGAAGAAGTAAATGAAATAACCGGGACATACGTGTTTGAATATGATGCCATGGAAGATAAATACTATGTCTGTGCAACGTATGAAAATATGTTCTGGCTGGATGACGATATGAAAAAGGGCCCATGGACTATGGTGGAGAGTCTTCGTATCGATCCAAGAGATCAAGAAGATTATTCTAAATTCATAGAAGAGATCAAAAATGGCGCCAGTAAGCGTAATGAGACATTCAGAATTATTAATAAAGCAGATAAAAATCCCAGGTGGTTCAGTGTGACTATCCAGACGTTAAAAGGCTTAAATAATGCCCTTGTGCGTGTTATCGGAATTCTCCAGGATGTCAATACTGAAATGGAAGCAAGGATGGAGCTTGCCTACAGACGGACCTATGATACGCTCACTCAGCTTTTGAATGCGGACAGTTTTTATGCCCAGACCGAGGCTATGATAAAGGCAAATCCAATGGGAAGATACATCATGCTTGCCATCGGTATAGAAAATTTTTCCATAGTCATAGACCGTTTTGGATCAGAAATGGGGAATGATGTTCTGAAGTTTTTTGCAGGCTGCCTTAGAGAGCGGCTTTCCATGGGAAATGCAGCGTGTAGGTACGATACCAATACATTCATGGTATCGCTTACGAACTTTTCGGATGCAGATGTGCTCATATTGATCCGTGATCTGAATGTGGTCTTTGAAAGAGACAGCATAAGCAAGTGCGGTGCAGGGCTGACCTATGGAATATACAAGGTCGAAGATACGACTATGGATGTCCAGCGTATGTGTGAAAGAGCTCAGCTTGCAAGAGATGAGGTTGTGAGCACACGCATGACTAACTATGCATTTTATAATGAAAATATCATGCTTTCCATTAAATATAGAGCAGAGATGGAAAGTGAGATGAATCCGGCGCTTGAGAGACATGAATTTGTCATGTATCTTCAGCCGAAGATAGATGTGCTGACGGGAAAAATCTGCAGCGCTGAGGCGTTGGTGCGGTGGCAGCATACACCTACTGTACTCAGAATGCCAGGAGAATTTCTGCCGCTTTTCGAGCAGAACGGATTTATAAAAAAGCTCGATGAATATATGTGGGAGACAGCAGCGGAATATATTTCGGAGCTTAAAAAAGAAGGACTTGAGATACCGATCTCAGTAAATATTTCGCGTTTTCACGTTGACAATACAGACCTTGTAAAGACAATAACAGGTTTTGTCGAAAAATACGGAATAGAAAGCAAACTGCTTCAGCTTGAGATAACAGAGACGCTTTTCGCAAAGGATGAGCAGAAGCTTTACTATATCATGGGAGAGCTTAAAAACAAGGGATTTGTTCTGGAAATGGATGACTTTGGATCTGGCTACTCTTCATTGAATATGCTTAGGGCAGCTCCTGTGGATGTGATTAAGATCGACAAATATTTCATCGACGATATAATGCTCACCTCAAAGGGAAGCATAGTAATAGAAAATACCGTAAGAATGCTTAAAGAACTTGGAATGGTTGTTGTTGCGGAGGGTGTTGAACGCAAGGAACAGCTTGATTTTCTCAAGGATGTAGGCTGTGATATAGTGCAGGGGTACTATTTTTCAAAGCCGGTTCCGGCAGACGATTTTACGGAGATGCTCAGGAAAGATCAAAGGGGAGAAGGGGTATAAATGCTCGATATATATGAACTTTTACGTCAGGCGGCGGAAAAGGATGCATCAGATGTACATATAAGCGTTGGTGTGTCTCCTAGATTCAGAGTGCATGGAGAGCTGGTTCAGACGAATTTTCAAAAGATGACACCGTCAGATACGTTGGAAATTCTGCTGAATCTTATGACGCATGATCAGCGAGAGCAGTTTGAAGAAGATGGAGAGATCGACCTTTCAGTGTCGATCCCGCAGGCAGGACGTTATCGTGTAAATGCCTATAAGCAGCGTGGAAGCATAACTCTCGCTTTGAGGCTTGTTGATATGGAAATACCGGATTCTGACAGTTTAAGGATTCCGGAAGAGGTCAGAGAGCTCTGTAATATTCCCAGAGGACTTATCATGGTGACCGGACTTTCAGGCTCCGGAAAATCCACAGTCATAGCCTCTCTGATCGATGAGATCAATAAGACGAGGGCCTGCAATATAATCACGCTGGAAGATCCGATAGAATATCTTCATCAGCATAAAAAGGCTATGGTAAATCAGCGTGAGATCGGGCTTGATGTTAAGGATTATGCCACAGCGCTTTCTGCTGCACTTAAGCAGGATCCGGATGTACTTCAGGTCGGAACGCCTGATAATGCCGAAGATGCAAGGCTTATGCTCATGGCAGCGGAGACAGGACGTCTGGTATTTTCTTCAATGTACACGATGAGTGCTGTTGAAACAATTGAAAATCTTGTTGACGTGTTCCCGGAGCAGATGAGAGATCAGGCGAGAAACCGTATAGCGAATGCGCTTAAGGCCACGATCTCAAGGCAGCTTCTGCTGGCAACGGACGGGCACCGTGTTCCGGCCTATGAGATCATGTTCGTGGACAATAAGATAAGAGATATAATCCGAAGCGGCGATATCTATAAGATCAATGACAGGATAATTGCCGGTGCAGCAAGGGGAATGATCAGTATGGACGATTACCTCTTAAAGCTCTTTAAGGATGGTACGATATCTAAAAAAACAGCGATACAGGCTGCAAAAGATCAGGAAAATATGGAATCAAGACTCCGGGTGCTCGAATGAGCTCCGGAGTTTTTATGGGCAGCACTATTGACATTGTATGCAAAAAAAGTTAAACTAAGCCGCGTCTAAAAAACATATCTTAGATCATAAATCCCAATTAATAGAAGAAATGAATAAGGAGAAAATTATGTTCAGCAGTATTAATTCTGTTGCTCTTTTTGGCATGGATGCACGTATGGTCACTGCGGAGACAGATCTTTCGACAGGCGGACTTCCGGTGTTTGAAATGGTCGGATTTCTTGGCAGCGAAGTTAAGGAATCAAAGGAGCGGATACGTACAGCGATGAAAAACAGCGGTTATCTGATCCCGCCTAAAAGGATAACGGTGAATCTCTCACCGGCGGATCTTAGAAAGAGCGGCTCGTCTTTTGATCTGGCGGTGGCAATATCTCTATTGTGTGCCATGGGTGTAATTCCGGAGGAGGCATCTTCTGCAACTGTGGCAGCCGGAGAACTAAGTCTTTCAGGCGAAGTGAAGCCTGTCAGCGGAATCCTTCCGATGGTCTTTGAAGCCAGAAAAAACGGTTTTAAGCGCTTTATACTTCCTGCGGCTAATGCAGCTGAGGGAGGAGCAGTTGAAGGTATAGAAGTAGTAGGAGTGCATGATCTGGAGGAGACAGTGGCGTATCTTTCAGGCTCTAAAACAATAGAGCCCACAAGTATTTCACTGGAGGCCATTTTGAATGAGGAGAGGATACCTGAAGCAGATTTCAGGGATGTCAGTGGTCAGATCGGAGCAAGGAGAGGGCTTGAAGTAGCAGTTGCGGGTATGCACAATATTCTGATGATCGGACCGCCGGGAAGCGGTAAATCAATGATGGCAAAGTGTCTTCCCTCGATACTTCCGCCGCTTAGTGCGGATGAATGTCTCGAAATATCAAAGGTGTACAGCGTTGCAGGGCTTCTTGGAGCGGAAGGTCTTGTGACAGAAAGGCCATTTGTAAGCCCGCATCATACAATATCTCCGCAGGCACTTGCGGGAGGAGGAAATATACCGCGGCCCGGAGCCGTTAGTCTTGCCCATAGAGGCGTTCTTTTTCTTGATGAATTTCCCGAATTTCAGCGACAGACCTTAGAAATACTTAGGCAGCCCATAGAAGACCATGAGGTGCATATTCAGCGCACTCAAGGGTCGTGCACGTTCCCAACGGATTTTTTATTATGCGCGGCCATGAATCCTTGTAAATGCGGATATTATCCGGACAGAAACAGGTGTTCCTGCAGCGGGCCTGAGATCCAGAGGTATCTTTCAAAGATAAGCGGACCACTTCTCGATCGTATAGATATAAGTGTGGAAACTTCTGAGATAGGTTTTTCAGAGCTTTCCGGCAAAACAGGAAGCGCAGGCGAATCCTCTGAGAAGATCAGGGAGAGGGTCGTGGATGCGGCAGAGATCCAGAGAAAGCGGTTTGAAGGTACAGGACTGAGATTTAATTCAGATATAGGTGTGCGGGAGCTGAAAAGATTCTGCGCAATAGGGCCTGAGGAAGAAGAACTTATGAAAACCGTTTTTGAAACAATGGGACTTTCTGCAAGAGGGTACCACAGGATACTGAAAACCTCGAGAACTATAGCAGATCTGGCACATTCAGATACTATAAAACAAGAGCATATTGCGGAGGCTATAGGATATAGGGGGATTGACAGGAGATACTGGAATGGTGAATATTGATATAGAAGAAATCAGATTTGTACCGGCCTTTTATGATGAATTTCCGGAGAGGTTAAGAAATATCCCTAATCCGCCGAAAGGACTTTATATAAAGGGAAGGTTCCCTGATGAAAGCAGACCTTCGGTCGCGATAGTCGGCTCCAGGGATTGCTCGCAGTATGGAGCGGGAATGGCAAAATACTATGCGGAAGTGCTTTCAAAGGCAGGAGTGCAGATCATAAGCGGACTTGCAAGGGGAGTTGACGGCATAGCGCAAAAAACTGCGCTCGATGCAGGACATCCGACCTTTGGGGTCTTAGGATGCGGAGTGGACGTGGTCTATCCAAAATCAAACCGGGAGATATTTGAGAGGATAACTGAAAAAGGTGCTCTGATCTCTGAATTTCCCCCGGGAACACCGGCAATAGCAAGACAGTTTCCGTCGAGGAACAGGATCATAGCAGGGCTTGCGGATGTTTTGCTGGTTGTTGAGGCAAAAGTAAAATCAGGTACGGGGATCACAGTCAGAAATGCACTGGAGCAGGGGAAGGATGTTTATGCGATACCCGGAAGGGTCACGGACCCGCTTAGCGCCGGGTGTAATAAACTTATAGCTGATGGAGCAGGAGCGGCGCTCACACCTGACGACGTACTTCTTGCACTTGGAATTGAGCCATCAGGAAGCCGTAAAAATGCGGCTGCACAAATTTCTAAACTTGCAAGGCGTGAAAAAATGTTGTATAGTGTCTTGGATTTGTATCCGAGAACGCTCGATGAGCTCAGCAATATGACAGGGCTCACAGCAGCAGAGCTTCTTGGCATCCTATTGCAGCTGGAATTGAAGGGTCTTGCTGCGGAAACAGGAAAAAATAATTACATCAGAAAGTCGTGAGGGAATGGCAAAAAAACTGGTTATCGTTGAGTCACCGGCAAAGGTTAAGACCATAAAAAAATTCCTTGGAAGTAATTATTCAGTTGTAGCTTCCATGGGGCATGTCAGAGATCTCCCAAAGAGCCAGATGGGAATAGATGTTGAGCATGAGTTTGAACCCAGATATATCACTATCAGAGGAAAGGGTCCTTTACTAGCCTCACTCAGAAAAGAAGTTAAAAAAGCAGACACTGTTTATCTCGCAACTGACCCTGACCGGGAAGGTGAAGCGATTTCATGGCATTTACAGAAAGCGCTGAAGCTTGAACCCGGGGAAACGGACAAAAAGGTAGAGAGGATCACCTTTAATGAGATAACAAAAACAGCGGTTAAAAATTCTATAAAGCATCCGAGGGAACTGGATATGAACCTTGTGGATGCACAGCAGGCACGCCGTGTACTTGACCGTCTGGTCGGTTACGGCATTTCTCCGTTGCTCTGGGCTAAGGTCAAGAGAGGACTTTCAGCCGGAAGAGTACAGTCGGTTGCTTTGAAAATTATATGTGACCGTGAGAATGAGATAAATGCTTTTATTCCGGATGAGTATTGGACAATAGATGCACAGATTGCGGTCAAGGGCGAAAAGAAGACTCTTGCAGCAAAGTTTTATGGTGATCTCAATGGAAAAATCGCGATAGCCGATCAGAAGCAGGCAGACGAGATCGGCAATTATTGCAGAAAAGCAAAGTACAAGGTGGCTGATATCAGGAAGGGCGAGCGTGTCCGTAAGGCTCCGCTTCCTTTTACAACAAGTACTTTACAGCAGGAAGCTTCATCTGTACTTAACTTCTCTACACAGAAAACTATGCGTATAGCACAGCAGCTGTATGAAGGAATTGACGTCGGAAGCGGTACAGTCGGTCTTATTTCATATCTTCGTACTGATTCTACCCGAGTTTCGGAAGAAGCAGAAGCAATGGCTGCATCTTATATCGAAAAGAATTATGGCAGCGAATATCTTGCCAGCCATGAAGAGAAAAAGAAGGACAGTAAGAAGATCCAGGATGCGCATGAGGCGATACGTCCGACAGATATAGAAAGAGCTCCTTCTATCATCAAAGAGTATCTTTCAAGAGATCAGTTCAGACTTTATCAGCTGATATGGAAGAGATTTACAGCCAGTCAGATGGCACCGGCACGTTATAATACAACAAACGTGAAGGTTCAGGCAGGTGATAAATATCTGTTTACAGTATCTGCATCAAGCGTTGCTTTTGCAGGTTTCATGAATGTGTATACAGCAGGAGATGAGGAAAAGGCTACAGGCAATGTTTTAAGCGCCGAGCTTTCGACTGAAAGTGAGCTGAGCCTCGGTGATCTTGAGGAAAAACAGCATTTCACACAGCCTCCGGCACACTATACAGAGGCATCTCTGGTAAAGGCACTTGAGGAGCTCGGTATCGGAAGACCAAGTACCTATGCGCCTACAATCACTACGATCCTTGCAAGACGTTATGTGACAAAGGAGCAGAAAAACCTCTATGTTACAGAGATCGGACTTGCAGTGAACAAGATCCTTACAGAAGCTTTTCCGAGTATCGTAGACGTTAATTTCACGGCAACGTTTGAAGCACTTCTTGACGGAGTAGAGACCGGTAATGTAAAATGGAAGACTATTATTGAAAACTTCTATCCGGATCTGGAGGAAGCCGTTCAGAAGGCTGAGAAAGAGATCGCTGAGATAAAGATAGAAGACGAAGTCACAGATGTTATCTGTGAAGAGTGCGGCAAAAATATGGTCATTAAATATGGACCGCATGGTAAGTTTCTTGCGTGCCCGGGATTCCCGGACTGTCGTAATACAAAGCCATATTTTGAAAAGATCGGTGTCAAGTGTCCGAAGTGTGGAAATGATATTGTTATGAAGATGACAAGAAAAGGCAGAAGATACTATGGATGTCTTGGATTTCCGGATTGTGATTTCATGAGTTGGCCGAAGCCGTCACCGCATAAATGCCCTAAGTGCGGCGGGTTAATGGTAGAGAAGGGTAATAAGTTAGCCTGCATAAATGAGGAGTGTAAAGCAGTCATTGACAGAAAATCTGTTGAAGAAAGTGATGAGTAATAAGTTTTGAGCAGTGTAGAACTTCTGGATAAGACGAGAAAGATAAATCGCCTTCTCCATAATAACAAGACAACAAAAGTAGTTTTTAATGATATATGTACCTGTCTTGGAGCCCTGATCGACTCCAATGCATTTGTACTCAGTAAAAAGGGAAAGATCCTTGGACGCGATAAATATGCGCAGGAGCATAAGGCTTCATTTTTTGGTGAAGACGTTGGAGAGTTTATCTCAAATGCAGTAAATACAAGGTTCCTTGAAATACTTAGTACACAGGAAAATGTCAATACAGAAACTCTTGGACTTGCAAGTCCTACAGGTGAGCAGCTTTATACGATGGTTGCCCCGCTTTACATAGCAGGAGAGCGTCTTGGAACACTTGTAGTATTCCGTACTGCAGGCATGTATTCTATAGACGACATTATTCTTTGTGAATACACAACTACAGTAGTCGGACTTGAGATGATCCGCTCTCTTACAGAAGAGGATGCGGAAGAGACAAGACGTGAGCAGGTAGTCAGATCGGCAGCATCTTCGCTTTCAGCATCTGAGCTCAGAGCGATGAAAGAGGTACTTACAGAGCTTGACGGAGAGGATGGAACGATCGTTGCTTCAAGGATCGCATCCACTGTCGGAATCACCAGATCTGTCATAGTCAATGGACTCAGAAAGCTTGAAAGTGCCGGAGTTATAGAATGTCATTCTTCAGGAATGAAGGGAACCTTTGTTAAGATCCTGAATAAGGATATCTATGAGGAAATGGCAGAAAAAAAAGTATAAGATCTTTGTAAGAATAGAGAGAATTTTATAGATATTAATTTAGACTGTAATTAATTGTAAGAAGTTAGTTACAGTCTTTTTATTTACAGAGAACATTAAGTGCAAAACTGGTTGTAGACGTTGAAAAAGTGCCTTGCTACAATTCAATTATCATACAAGTGAAGTCATATTTTTGTGTAATACTAACGATAGTAATATAAAGGAGAAATATATGAAAAAAGAAATGAACGCGAGAGAAAAAGAAGTCATGAAACTGCTCTGGGATTCTAATGAGGAGCTTACAAGTAATGAGATGCTGGATATTTTCGGATCGGAGAAATGGAACAAGCTTTCAGTGTCAAGGACACTTAACAGCCTTGAAAAGAAAGGCCTTCTGAAAATTACAGGCTTCAAGCAGTACAATACACAGTATGCGAGAAAATTCACCTATGCCATGACAAAGGAAGAATATAATGCAAAACTGCTTATTGAAGATGGAATGGATGTAAAGTCGTTCGCAGATTTTACATGCGCATTTATAGGTGATAAGGTCCTGAGTGATAAGGAGAAGGCAGAACTGGTTAAAAGTCTGGAAGCTATCATCGAGAAATTAAAGAATTGATTTTTGAGGTTAAAAAAGTAAAGAGATTTAATTTTTTGTTAATGATGTACAAACGTTTTGGAAAAATCACAGATTAAAAAACATCAAGTTTTTAAAAATATTGCTCTTAAAAAGATGCACGTTTCTGAATTGTACAAAACAAGAAACCTAGTGTTTTTGCGGGTTGTGCACGTTGACTTTTATTATAATTTCTTTATAATATTTAATAAAGATTAATATGTATCTACACTTGTGTTTTTAAGTATCAGAGGGGGTACTTAGATATGATAAATACGGACATTTACGATTATATTAATGTCCTTGACAAGGCGGCAGATGCTTCATGGATGAGAAATCAGGCCATAGCGAATAATGTGGCAAATATTGATACACCGGGTTATAAGAGGCAGGACGTATCATTTTCTGACCAACTTGAAAAGGCACTTAGACATTCAAGATTTGACAGTCTTGATGACAAGATCGATAACATTAACGTTAGTAGATTAAAGGGTAGGATCTACACAGATGCAGAAAATTATTCTTATCGACTTGATGGCAACAATGTTGATGTAGACACTGAAAATACTGAGATGGCAGCAAATCAGATACTTTATCAGGGGTTGACTGGAAGTATCACATCAGAATTTTCGAACATCAGGCAGGTAAGCAAGTAATGTACGTAATGCGGGGGGATACATAAATGGGTGTTTTTGATTCTTTTCATATCAACGCTTCAGGCTTGACAGCTGAACGTTATCGCATGGACATAATTTCTGAAAATGTGGCAAATGCGAATACAACACGTACGGATGACGGTTCGCCGTACACAAGAAAGATAGTTACATTTGAGCAGAAGAACGATCCGCACGCATCTTTCAGTGCGTATCTTGCTTCCAATCAAAGTAAATATAATCGTACAAATATGCTCGGTGTTAAAGTTGGGGGTGTATACGAGGATACTACAGGTGAATATCGCATGGTCTATGATCCGTCGCATCCTGATGCTGACGAGAACGGCTATGTCGAGTATCCGAATGTAAACATTATCACTGAGATGACAAACCTCATAGATGCCAATCGTGCATACGAAGCAAATGCGACAGCATTTAATTCCAGCAAGAATATTGCGACAACAGGGTTGGAAATAGGTAAGTCATAAGGTTTTATGCTTTAAGGGGGAAAAGGGGTTATGGATATTAATAAGATTTATAACATTTCGTCACCTGCAGTGCAGATGGCGGAATTGGAATCGCCAATCTACAAGGCCGATACTGATAAAAGTTTCGGTACTTTCTTAAATGCGGCTGTTGAACAGCTTGATGAAACTAATTCTTACCTGCACAGCCAGGAGGAGGAAGAGATCAAACTTGCTCTTGGTCTTACAGATAATACGCATGATCTTGCCATTGCACAGGCAAAGGCACAGGCTTCATTACAGTATACTGTAGCGCTTCGTGATAAACTTCTCGATGCATATAAAGAGATAATCCAGATTCAGATGTAATCAGTGTTCAGGGGTGAACTGACTTATTAAAGAGGGGATAATAAAATGCAGGATCGCTTACAGGGACTACTTAAGAAGCTACAGGACTGGTGGGCAAAGTTTACTGCAAAGCAGAAGACTATCATTATTTCGATAGCAGCTGCAATCGTAGTGGCTATTACGGTATTTGTCTGGGCACTTTCAGCACCGCAGTATGTAACTTTAGTCATTTCAGATACTACCAAACAGACTCAAAATATCCAGGATATTCTGGATAAAGCTTCAATAGATTACAAAACATCTGAGGATGGCCTTACGGTTAAGGTCAATAAAAAGCAGCTTTCAGATGCAAGGATAGAGCTGGGGGCAAATGATATCGTTTCCTCGACCTATGATATTTCTAACGTTTTCAGCGGCGGATTTGCTACCACTGAGGCAGATAAGGAGAAGAAATACAAGGTATATCTCGAGGAGAATATCGCAAATGATCTTGAAACTCAGGATAATATCGAGAAGGCAACAGTTAATCTCAATATCCCTGAAGACGATGGAACACTCCTTGCAGAGAAGGAAGATTCTTACGCGAGTGTCATGCTCACTTTGAAGAATCCTGACGACATGAATGATGATGTGGCTTCAACTATTGCCCGCTTTGTTGCGACAGCAGTAGGAAACAAGAACACATCGAATGTGGTCATCATGGATTCTGAAGGAAATATGCTTTTTTCCGGCGAAGATGACGGATCATCTTCCGGAAGTGCTTCAAACAGGCTTAACTATAAGACAAAATATGACAATATAGTAAAGCAGGAGATCAGAAATGCACTGGTCGGTGCAAAGATCTATGATAATGTTGAAGTCGTTCCGAATCTTGTAATCGACTGGTCAGATACAGATACGACGACTCATACATATACACCTGCGGACGGACAGGATCAGGGTGTTCTTTCGCATGAGGATTCATATTCACAGACTGCAGAAAACAGCAATGGCGGAACACCGGGAACAGATTCCAACGGTGACAACACCTATGTTTATGCAGACAATGCTAATTCCAGCACGACAACAGATGAGTCATCAAAGGATTACCTTCCAAATGAGACCATCACAACACAGAAGAATGCCGGAGGCAAGGTAGATGCAGATAATTCATCTATAGGTATCACAGCCATCAAATATGTTATCTACAATGAAGATGACATGAAGGCACAGGGATTATTGGACGGAACTACCTTTGATGAGTTCAAGGCCCAGAATTCTGAACGTGTTAAGACAGATGTCGACGAAGATGTCAGTCTTGTTGTTGCCAAAGCTACTGGAATTGCTCAGGGAAATATTCAGATCGTTGCCTATAACGAGCCGGTATTCGTCGAAAGTGATGGGCTTGGCATTACATGGCAGACGATCCTTATGATCGGTCTGATAGTACTTATTTTGGCTTTACTTGCATTTGTTGTTATCCGTTCTATGCGTTCGGAGAAGCAGGAGATGCCGCCGGAAGAGATCCAGGTTGATGATCTTCTTCAGAGTACACAGGCAGCACAGCTTGAGGATATTGGTGTCGAGGAGGCAAAATCCGAAGCTCGTGTATTGATAGAAAAATTCGTGGATGAGAACCCCGAAGGAGCAGCGAGTCTGCTTCGTAACTGGCTCTCTGAGGAATGGGGGTAACTTGAATGCCTAAAGGCTCGGGTCCAGCTAGCTCGCTTTCTGGTTTACAGAAGGCAGCGGTGCTCCTGATCTCATTAGGACCTGAAAAATCTTCAAAGATATTTCAGCATCTGAAGGAGGATGAGATCGAGGAGCTTACGCTTGAGATTGCCAATACCAGGTCAATCTCACCAGAAATCAAGGAAGATGTGATAAATGAATTTTATCAGGTCTGCCTTGCACAACAGTATATTGCCGAAGGTGGTATTGGATATGCGAAAGAGCTGCTCGAACAGGCTCTTGGTACAGACAAAGCTGTGGATGTTATTTCACGTCTTACAGCTTCACTCCAGGTTAAACCTTTTGAATTTGTAAGAAAGACAGATGCTTCACAGCTTTTGAACTTTATTCAGGATGAGCATCCGCAGACGATCGCATTGATCCTCTCTTATCTTTCTTCTAATCAGTCTGCGCAGATCATCGGTGCGTTGCCGCCTGACAAACAGGCCGACGTAGCACGCCGAATTGCAAAAATGGACAGAACCTCTCCGGATATCGTCAAGGAAGTAGAGAAGGCATTGGAAACAAAGCTCGCTTCCCTTGTAAATCAGGATTACACGATCGTTGGTGGTGTAGATGCGATCGTAGAGATCTTGAATACCGTAGACAGAGGAACAGAAAAGCATATCATGGAAACTCTCGAAGTCGACGAGCCGGAGCTTGCAGACGAGATCAGAAAGAAGATGTTCGTATTCGAGGATATCCTGCTGCTTGATGACAGGGCTATCCAGAGAGTGCTTAGAGACGTTGATAATAATGATCTTTCACTTGCCCTTAAGGGTGGTAATGAAGAGGTTCAGGCTGCTGTATTCCGAAACCTTTCAAAACGTCTTGCTGCAATGATCAAGGAAGATATGGACTTTATGGGACCTGTTCGTATGAAGGATGTTGAGGAAGCTCAGCAGAAGATCGTCAGCGTAATACGTAAGCTCGAGGATGCAGGAGAAATCGTTATTTCCAGAGGCGGAGGAGACGAGATCGTTGTCTAATTTGGTGAAAAGAGCATTTGTTGTCTGTAATGTTGAAGAAAAAAAGTTAATTGACAGCAATCAGCAGGTTGCCGACAAATTAAACTCTATAGTCAGGGAAATGGAAGAAAACGCCGTTGATCCTGATGGCTTTTCAGAAGGACTCAATGCCGAAAGAGTCGAGCTGCTGGTGGATGAAGCAGATGGCGAGGGTTATGAAGACGAGGGGGACACAGGAGAAGAGCTTAATAGAGCAGCACCCCGTGTAGTCGGAACGGCAGAGCAGATAGAAGCGGCAAAGGCAGAAGCGGAAGAAATTCTCAGTGAGGCCAGGAGCGAAGCAGAGCAGATAATCGCTGATGCAAATGCTGAAGCTGAAGGCTTGCGTACACAGGCTGTAGAGGATGGACAGAAAATGGGCTTTGAGCAGGGCCGCGAGGAAGGTCTTGAGCAGGCACAGGCAGCAAAGAAAGAATATGAAGAGCTTTCTGAACAGCTTGAGGAAGATTATAGAAAGAAAATAGAGGAACTGGAACCTGTATTTATAGATACGCTGACCGATATTTATGAGCATGTTTTTCATGTGAGATTTGGCGACAGCAAGGACGTGATCTTTCACCTTATACAGGATGCAGTACGTAAAGTAGAGGGTAATCTTAATTTTATAATTCATGTATCAAAGGAAGATTACGGCTTTGTTTCGATGCAGAAAAAGGAACTTCTTGCGGGAGTATCAAATGCTGAGTCGGCAGAGATAGTCGAGGATATGACATTGAAGCAGAATGAATGTTATATCGAGACCGGTTCCGGAATTTTTGATTGTTCTCTTGAAACGCAGCTTTCAGGGTTAAAAAAGGAATTGCGGCTTCTTTCCTATTCTAAGTCAAAACCTTAAAAAATATGAGGGGGATTGGGATGGAAGGAATGATGATCGATATGTCCAAGTATAGTAAGGTCAAGGAGATGACCTTCTATAAAAAACTTGGAAAGGTAGTAAATGTAGTCGGACTTACAATAGAGTCACTTGGACCTGACGCAAAGCTCGCAGATATGTGTCAGATAATGCCGGAGGATTCACTGAAACCTCCGATCCTTGCAGAAGTGGTGGGGTTCAAGGATTCGAAAACACTGCTTATGCCCTATGAAGATATCGAAGGTATCGGAGCAGGGTGTACAGTTGAAAATCTGAATCATCCACTGACTGTTCCGGTCAGTGATGAGATATTGGGACATACGCTTGATGGACTTGGGCGGATAACAGACGGAGAGCAGATAGTAGGCGGAGAGGAATATCCTGTTGAGGCAGCTCCTCCGGATCCGATGGATAGAGTCATCATCAAAGATGTGCTTCCACTTGGTGTAAAAGCTGTGGATGGTCTGATGACAGTTGGCAAGGGCCAGCGTATCGGGATATTTGCAGGCTCCGGAGTTGGAAAGAGCACTTTGATGGGAATGTTCGCAAGGAACACAAAAGCAGATGTCAATGTCATTGCTCTTATAGGTGAGCGAGGACGAGAAGTAAGAGAATTCGTGGAAAGAGATCTCGGAGCCGAGGGTATGAAAAGATCGGTGGTCGTGGTGGCAACTTCAGATAAACCGGCTCTTGTGCGTAATAAAGCGGCTAAAACAGCGACAGCAGTTGCTGAATACTTTAGAGATCAGGGCAGAGATGTTCTGCTGATGATGGATTCACTTACAAGATTTTCCATGGCACAGAGAGAAATAGGACTTGCCTCAGGTGAACCTCCGGTAACGAGGGGATATCCTCCTTCGGTTTATGCGGAGATGCCGAAGCTTCTTGAAAGGGCCGGAAATGGTGCTAAGGGCTCTATAACAGGGCTTTACACTGTACTTGTTGATGGTGATGATTTCAATGAACCGATAACAGATACGGCGAGATCGATCCTTGATGGACATATAATGCTCTCGAGAAAGCTCGGACATCAGAATCACTATCCGGCGATCGACGTGCTCCAGAGTATTTCGAGATGTATGTCACAGATAGCGGGTAAGGAGCATAAACAGTTAGCATCAAAGCTTAAGACCATTCTTGCTACTTATCAGGAATCAGAGGATCTTATAAATATAGGCGCTTACCAGAGAGGTTCCAGCAAATCGATAGATTATGCGATTGAGAAGATAGATGCGGTGAATGAGTTCCTGTGCCAGGATATTGATTCAAAGTATTCATTTAATGAAGTTATCGAACTTCTTGAAAAGCTCTTTGAAGGTGAGGAATAAACCATGGCAAGATTTCGATATCGCATGCAGAATATACTTGAACTCAAGCAGAAGCTTGAGGAACAGTCAAAGATGAACTATGCGAATCAGCGCCGTGAGCTTACCAAAGCCGAAGAAAAGGAGCAGGAGCTCCGTGATATTAAGGCAGCCTACGAAGAGGAGCAGCGAAAAACGAGAATGGATCTGCTCGATTTAAGAGAGATCAGAGCCAGTGACGCGAATATCGAGGTAATGGAATATAAGATAAAGTGTCAGAGAGAGGTCGTTGAGCAGGAAAAAAGAAAGCTTGAAATGAGAAGGCGTGAGCTTACCAAGGTCATGCAGGAGCGAAAGGCTCAGGAAAAGCTCAGGGAGAGAGCGTTTGAGCAGTTCAAGAAGGATGAATCTGCGGCTGAGAGTAAGACTATCGATGAACTTACGAGTTATACATACGGAAACAAGTCGAAAAAAGGTTAAGGGGAGTATAGGCGATGGCAGACGAGGAAAAGGACGAGAAGAAACCTAAGAAGGAGAAAAAGCCGAAACCGGAGAAAAAAGGTGCCGCTGATGGCGGCGCTGAAGATGAGGAGGATGAAGGCGGTGCGCTTTCAGTAGTTCTTGTCACTATTTTCATAGTAATAGTCTGGCTTGCCATCCTTGCATTGCTGGTTAAGCTGGATATTGGCGGTTTTGGTACGAGTGTATTGACTCCGGTGCTTAAAAATGTTCCTGTGGTAAACAGGATACTTCCGGGGTATTCACTTACAGCAAGTGGAAATTCAGTAAGTGATGATGGAGTATTGTATGCGGGATATGATAATCTCGACGATGCCATAGCAAGGATAAAAGAGCTTGAAAATGAGCTTACGGCAGCACAGCAGGCATCGAACGATACGGATCAGACCATTGCGGATCTTCAGGCTGAGGTTTCCAGATTAAAGACATTTGAAACAAATCAGGTGGAATTCGAAAAAATTAAGGACGAGTTTTATAATGAAGTTGTATTTGGGGACAAGGCGCCTGATATTTCCGAGTATCAGAAATATTATGAACAGATAGATCCTACAAATGCGCAGATACTGTATAAGCAGGTGGTTCAGAAGGAGCAGACTGATTCTGAGATCGAAGATTATGCAAAGACATATTCTGCAATGAAGGCTAAGGATGCGGCAGAGATCTTTGACACCATGGGCAGCAACCTGTCTACTGTGGCGAAGATATTGAATGCGATGAGTTCTGATGCGAGAGGAAATATCCTTGGAGCGATGGACCCGGAGATCGCAGCAAGCCTTACAAAGCTCATGGAACCCAGCAGTTCTTCTTCATCAAGCTCTACGACCTACAGTCTTGGTGATACGGTATCTGATAATACCACTGAATAAAATTTAATAAAGATCAATAAAGCCGATATTTTTATAGATGATAAAAACTCTTGAAAATATCGGCTTTTTGTATTCACGGAAGAACAAATCTGAAAGATTGTATACTTTTTAGTACTATTCATATTGTTAAGTTAGGTCTTGTTTATGTCGATAATGAACTTGAAGCTATATGAATATCTAAGACATGGAAAGGAGGCAGAATTTGGCAATCGAGAAGTTAAAGAGTGCTTCTGCCCTGGAGGCGCTAACATCAGGCTTCGCTAATAACGCCAAGGTCTCAGCATCAAGAACAGGAGATTCCTTCAGCTCTGCATTGGACAAAGCAGGAGAGAAACTTCAGGCTAACGTTGGTGAGAGCAAAGGCGGGACAGCTTCAAAGACACAGGTGAAAACAAGTGTAGAAACAACCAGAGATTCTAATATGGGCCAGCGTGAAAACGCTCAGTCTACAAAAATCCAGGATGCCATGGAAAAAGCCGGCCTTAGTGAAGGCTCGACAATGAAGGATCCGGTGACTGAGGCGGTCGAGAAAATAGCTCAGGAGATCAAGGATGAGCTTGGAATCACTGATGAACAGTTGGAAGAAGCTATGGAGACACTTGGGATCGCAATGATCGATCTGCTGAAGCCGGAGTCGATCACAGCTATCGTTTCAGAGATAACAGGAACTGATGCGGCAGATATTTTGACAAGTGAAGAACTCACGACTAGTGTGATGAATATTCTTTCAACACAGAGGGAAGCAGTCGGAGATCTGATGCAGGAAATTGATGTTACTCCGGAAGAATTCAAAGAACTCGTAGATACCGGTGAGATCGTTAATCTAACAGAAAATACTGCAGCAAATGCCGCAGGAGAAGAAATTCAGACAGCAGATACATCGGCACAGGTAGAAACAGAAGAGATCCAGGTCACAGTAACAGATACAACAGTTGAGGAAAAAGCTGTTGAGCAGGATACAGTAGTTACAGATGAAAATAAAGAGACGGCAGGGACCACATCGGAAACCGTCACAGCCTCAAATAGTACTGTTAAAACGGACGGACAGCCGGAAACAGTAGCTGAGGAATCTGAAACTGCTGAAACAGGTAATACGTCAGAAGCGGATAAGACGATACTGACGGCAACCAACAGCAAGATCACGGCGGAAGACACTGCTGATGAAGAGTCGGAGGGCAGCAATGCCGGCAGACATGTATTTGATGACAGAGGAGAGATAAAGACAGCTCCGGAAACTCATAAGGAAAGTTCATCAAATAATACGATCCCGACATTCCAGCAGAATCTTACAGATGCTGTAATTGATGCGGCAGGTGTTGAAGAGGCACAGTCGGCGCAGACAATGACTACAGCACAGCGAGTCGCAGATATCCTTGATCAGATACAAAATCAGATAAAGATAAGTGTTGATCAGGAAACAACCTCCATGGAGCTTCAGCTCAATCCGGCAAGTCTCGGAAAGGTAGCACTCCATATCGAATCGAAGGCGGGAGTTGTTTCAGCTCAGTTTGAAGCTCAGAATGCAACCGTTAAGGAAGCAATCGAGGCTCAGATCACACAGCTTAGAGAGACACTTGAGACTAAGGGAATCAAGGTAAATGAAGTCGAAGTTACGGTTTCAAGCCATGCATTTGAGCAGAACCTCATGAATGGACAGTCAGGGGGACAGAGCCTTGGCGGAAATTCTGAAGGAAGCGAGAGAAGTGCAAGACTCAGGCGGATCAATCTTAATTCGGCAGGCACAGCCGGGGCAGCGGAAGAAGCAGAAGCTGAAGACGATGCATCGGTATTGGCAAGAAAAATGATGATCGACAGCGGAAACAGTGTAGATTTTACAGCATAAGATGAGGGAATAGATTATGAGTGTTTCAGCAATTATTAAAGACGGCGTTACAGTTAATGAAACATCCAGTCAGGAAACCACAGTGGAAGATAGTACCGCCCTTGACAAGGACGCGTTCCTTCAGCTGCTGGTTGCACAGATGAAATATCAGGATCCACTGGAGCCTATGGATAATACAGAATATGTTTCTCAGCTTGCTACATTCTCAACACTTGAGCAGATGCAGAATATGGCACTTACAGCTGAGATGCAGAGAGCATCAAGCCTTGTTGGAAGCACAGTTACAGTGACTACGACAGAGGAAAATTCTACAACATCTAATGAGATCACAGGCGTTGTGGATTATGTGACCACGAGTGGTTCAAAAGTACAGCTTTCCATAGATGGAACTCTTTACGATCTTGATGATGTTACAAAGACGTATAGTCAGGAATATGTCAATGCAGGAGAACTTTATGATGAGTTTAAGAGCCTTTATGCGGAGCTTCCTACTGCGACAACTGATATTACTATGTCTAATGCAGAGGATGTTCAGGCAATACTTGAAAAGATAGTCAGCCTTTACAACGGAATGACTTCGTATGAAAAGAGCTTCATCAGCAGTACTTATGTGACATCTGTGAATGAATATATTGCCTATCTCAAGAACTATGACATTGAGATGGATGGTTTAGAGTCATAATACCTTACACGGAGGTTGAAGGTTAATGAAGATTGCAAATGGGAACTACCCTTCCATTAATGAAATAGCGGACCGGTACTTAAAATCCGGTGCCGGTAGTGGTTCGGCAGCGTCTGTCAAGGAAGACAGGACCTTTGCAGAGATCCTTGCAGACAAACGGACGAGCCTTAATGAGGCTTCGGGACTTAATTTCTCGAAGCATGCTGCAGAGCGGCTATCTTCAAGAAATATTGAATTAGACCAAAAGCAGCTTGAGCGCCTGAGTGAAGGCGTTAGTAAAGCAGAGGCAAAAGGAATTGACAATTCACTGGTTATGGTAGATGAATTGGCATTTATCGTAAATACATCGAGTCAGACCGTAGTCACAGCCATGGATTCAACTGAAACAAAGAATAACGTATTTTCGAATATAGACGGCGCTGTAATAGCGTAACGTCGAAGGAGGAACTGACTTATGATGAGATCACTTTTTTCTGGTGTTGCAGGCCTTAGAACTCACCAGACACGTATGGACGTAATCGGTAATAATATCGCTAACGTTAACTCGACATCATATAAATCATCATCTATGAACTTCTCTGATATGCTTTATCAGACAACACAGGC
This sequence comes from Lachnospiraceae bacterium, assembly GCA_024692715.1. Lineage (GTDB taxonomy): Bacteria > Bacillota > Clostridia > Lachnospirales > Lachnospiraceae > NK4A144. Next base: position 8,060 of record JAILMH010000050.1, on the reverse strand, counting down.
AGCGACAGGTGCCAGCACGACCACAAACCGTGCAGGTACAAACCCTAAACAGATAGGTCTCGGATCACAGACTGCATCGATCACGACATCTATGAATGCCGGTTCACCTGAGTCGACGAATAATCCATACGATCTCTATATCACAGGAGACAGCTTCTTTATCGTTTCTGCAAACGGTGATTCAAGTTATCTCTATACAAGAGATGGATCGTTTACAATTGATGAAGAAGGAACCTTCTGTATGTCTGCGAACGGTTATCCTGTAATGGGTTACGGTACAACAACAGATACAAGCGGAGCAACAGTCATTGATACAAGTTCATTAAAGACAATGCCTATAATGAGTGCTGATAACAAGACATCGGCTCCGTCAGCTACTACAAAGGCTTATATGACAGGTATCATTGATTCTGAGGATACTGATTTTGATACCACTACAGGTAAGACAGTTCAGCTCAGCTTCTATGATAATGAGGGTTATGAGTATACAGCAACTTTTGCGATCACTCAGGATACATCGACATCACCGTATTCATATACGGTAGCTCTTTCAAGCATAGTTGATTCCAGCGGAACAGCAGTTACATCAACTTATTCTTTTGATAATGTTACACTCGCATTCAACTCAAGCGGTACACTGGATACGACTACAGGTACTCTTACATTTACAAGTCCTGTTTCGACAAATGAGCAGACGATAACAGTTGATTTTTCAGCGCTCACTAACTATGCAAATAATGGTAACTCAACTGTTACTGCAACATCCGGAACCTCTTCTTCTGATACAACAGGAAGCGGATGGGCAACAGGTACTATGTCAGGTATTTCCATTGGAACAGATGGAACGATCACAGGAAATTATACAAATGGTCAGACAAAGCTTTTAGGAAAGATCCCTACAGCATCATTTGCCAATGTATATGGTCTTGAAAAACAGGGTGATAACCTTTATGCAGCAAGTCAGAATACCGGAGCTATCACAGTTGCAGACGTAACAAGTGCCGGAGGTAAGATGACAACAGGCCAGCTGGAAATGTCAAATGTTGATCTGGCTGCTGAGTTCACACGAATGATCACAACTCAGAGAGGATTCCAGGCGAACAGCCGTATCATTACTGTTTCAGATACTCTTCTTGAGGAATTGACGAATCTTAAACGTTGATCTTAGTTAGTCATTGGTAAAAATACATAGAAGTGTATTGAAAAATGACCGCGTAAATATGCATTTTTTTCGGCACACGCGTCATGCGTGTGCTGAATTATGCTATAATCAGAGTACTATGATAGAACTAACAAGATTGGATGAATCAAAGGTCTGGATCAACGATATACACATATTAACAGCCGAGGAAACACCGGATACTGTTATAACATTTATCACAGGCCAAAAACTTATCGTAAAAGAACCATGTGTTGAGATCCAGCGGCTGATCAGGGAGCAGAGATAAGGATCGGCAGCAGGATGGGGTAACTTATTGAGGGGGTTAGTAACATATGGATATAGGATCTGTTATCGGATTGATTATCTGTCTTGGACTGATGTTATTCGGTATGGGAATTTCTTCTATTCCGAATTTCATAGATATACCGTCTGTATTGATCACATTCGGTGGAGCGTTCATGGCAACATTGGCAATGAATACAGTTCAGAGCTTTCTGGCCGGAATGGGAACATTTAAGATAATTTTCCGAATGTCTACTGTCAAACCGACAGAAATAATCGGACAGATCATTCAGTTGTCAAATACAGCCCGAAAGGAAGGCTTACTTTCTTTGGAAGAGGCTGCAAGCAACATTGAAGATCCGTTTATGAAAAAAGGAATAATGCTTGTAGTTGATGGTACTGACCCGGAACTCGTAAGAGCAATCATGGAAACTGAGATGGATGCTATTGAGGGACGTCATAAAGAGGCTAAAGGCTTCTGGGAAAACCTCGGAGGCATGGGCCCTGCATGGGGAATGATCGGTACACTTATCGGACTGGTTAAGATGCTTCAGGATCTTTCTGATCCTAACTCTATCGGACCATCAATGGCGGTTGCGTTGCTCACAACATTCTATGGATCGCTTCTTTCTAACTGGATATGTACTCCGGTTGCTACAAAGCTCGATCGTAGAAATCAGGAAGAAATGGCAGTAAAGGGAATTCAGGTTGAAGGACTGCTTTCAATACAGGCCGGTGAAAACCCACGAGTTATTGAAGAAAAACTCAAGTCTTACCTGTCACCGGCAGAAGCCGCCGGAATTTCTTCTGAAGGAGGAGAAGGAGGAGCGTCTTAATGGCAAAGAAGAAAAAAGCTGAAGATATCAAGCCGGGTTCACCGGCGTGGATGGCGACCTTCAGTGATCTTATGAATCTTCTGCTGTGTTTCTTCGTTCTTCTGTTCTCAATGTCGAGCGTAGACGCAGCGAAATATGAAGAGGTAGTAAATTCGTTTGCTGAGACCTTCAGTGTATTTTCAGGAGGAGGCTCCTCTATTGGAGACGGAGTCATGGTAAGTAATGGTGTGAGCCAGCTTAACAATCTCTCTGTACTTGCTAATACAATGGGTAAAGCCCAGGAGGGATCAGAGGATAACAGTGAAGCTGACAATAACACTGATTCTACAGTGAGCTCGGACAATGCTTCGGGGGAAGAAGGAACGGCTGAAGAGGTCAAGGAGGCTCTTGAAGAAGAGCAGCTCAAGGCTTCTGAACAGCTTGCCGAAGAGATAGAAGAGGCTCTTGAAGAGACACTTTATGGTAAGGAAATTGATATTGATTTTACATCGCAATATGTTTCTTTGACAATGAATGGTGCGTTGTTATTTGACTCAGGAAGTGCTACAATTAAGAAAGATTCTCTGCCTTTGGTTGAACAGGTGGGTAAGATTCTTGAGTGTTATGCACCGAACGTTATCGAGGTGGAAGGGCACACCGATAATGTACCTATCAGCAATGCTAATTTTGCTGATAATGATGAGCTTTCAGATGCGAGAGCTTTGAGCATATTCAGGAATTTGCTGGAGATGACGAACATCGATCCGGCGCTGATCAAGCATTCAGGACGCGGAGAATATGTTCCGATAGCTGATAACTCTACTCCGGAGGGAAGGGCGAAAAACCGCCGGGTTGAGATAAAAATTTACAATTCACTTTCAGATGCAGCTACGTAACAGAAATATATGTTGAATGGGGACATATGTTTCGCCTTTTTTGAAATGGGGACACAGGGGGATATGAAAAAAAATCTTATTTCAATTATCATCTTGGCACTTCTAGTGGTGAACACTGTGATGACAGGTATCATGATGTTTACTGTAATTCCAGCAAACCAGAAAACTATGCAGCTAGTGGGCGATATATCAAGCGCAATACAGCTTGACCTTGGTATCGCAGGAAGCGGAGCTGTGGATCAGGCTACAACAGGCGTTGCTATGTCTGATATTTCTACCTACAATATAGCGGATCAGCTTACAATAAAACTGGCCGCAGATCCATCAGGTGACGGAAAAGATCACTATGCAGTAGTCGGCGTTACTCTTTCTCTTAATACAAAAGATGAAGATTATGCAACCTATGGAGAAGATGTTACCAATAAAGAAGGTCTTATCAAAGATGAGATCAACAAAGTGTTTGGTAAATACACATTATCTCAGATTCAGGCGATGTCAACTGAAGACCTTCAGGATGAGATCCTTGAAAATATTCAGCAGATGTATAACTCGAAGTTTATCATCGGGGTATCCTTTAGTAGTTATATCATCCAGTAATATTAAATCTAGTTTAAGGAGAGCAGCTTATGGGTGAGGTACTGTCACAGAGTGAAATAGACAGCCTGCTGCAAGCCTTGAGTTCAGGTGAGATTGATGCTGATGAGATGAAGGAGAATGACGAACGTCCCGTCAAGGATTATGACTTTGCGAGACCGGCGAAATTCACCAAAGAGCATTTAAGAACACTTGAAATTATCTTTGAGCACTACGGTAGACTGATTTCAACCAACCTTCCGGTATACCTGCGATTAAACGTGCAGGCTTCGGTAATAAATTCAGAAGCACTGACTTATTCAGAGTTTTCTAATTCACTTCCGAATCCGGTCATTCTGGGTGTTGTAAATTTCCTGCCGCTCAATGGTAACATCATGGTTGAGGTTGCAGCAAATCTTGGATTTGCATTCATTGACCGAATGTTAGGCGGAGAAGGAAAGGCTCTTGAAAAGAACCGTGAATTCTCAGAAATTGAATTATCTCTGTTGGAAAAATTCCTGGTAATTTGTATCAGGTTATTCAGAGAACCGTGGAAAAACGTAGTTGACCTCGAGCCGGTATTGGAGCGAGTGGAGACCAACCCACAGTTTGCGCAGATAATCGCGCCGCAGGAGATGATATCTATCGTTACCTTAAATATAAAGATAGGTGACGTAGAGGGATTGATGAATGTCTGTCTTCCATTCTTTACTCTGGAAGAAGTCATGGACAATCTGAATACTAAGTACTGGTTCTCTACCATGCAGAAAAATGGTGATGAGAATTATCAGGAGCTTTTGGAGGAAATGCTCCAGAGAGTGGAAATGCCTGTGAAGGCAGTACTTGGAAGAAGCTCAATTTCATTGCAGGATTTCGTCAATTTACAGCTTGGCGATATCATACGACTGGACAGACAGGTTTCAGATGAGCTTGATGTTTATGTCGGGAACATAAAAAAATTCACCGCATTGCCGGGCGCAGTCAAGAAGGATTATGCAGTCCGTATCACATCGGTAATTAGAGAGGAGGAGTAAGCGCATGGACGGAATGTTATCTCAGGATGAGATAAATTCACTCCTGAACGGTATGGGAACCGATGGCGGAGCGGATGCTGGAGGGGATTCCGGAGCCGATGCAGCAGCTGCTGATAACGGCGGATCAGCCGGAGGTGTAGATGAGAGCCTTCTTACAGAAGTTGAGAAGGATGCTCTCGGAGAAGTCGCCAACATTAGCATGGGCTCATCAGCAACGACGCTTTTCTCGCTTGTTAACCAAAAGGTAAACATTACAACGCCGCAGGTTTCATTGCATACTTGGGATACACTGGCAAGTGGTTTTGAAAGACCATGTGTATTCGTTCAGATTCAGTACAAAGTCGGACTTGATGGTACCGATATCATGGTACTGAAAGAAAATGATGTAAAGGTCATCACCGATCTTATGATGGGCGGTGATGGAACCAATACAGACGGAGAGCTCGGAGAACTGCATTTAAGTGCTATCTCTGAAGCCATGAACCAGATGATGGGTGCTGCAGCCACTTCCCTTTCAACAATGCTTGGAAAGATGGTTGATATAAGCCCGCCGGAAGCATCACTGATCGATCTTACAGAGTTCGGTGATCCGGCAGATATCGCAGATTTCCTTACCGGAACATTTGCAGTAGTAACCTTTAGAATGCAGATCGGAGATGATCTTGTAGATTCGACGATCATGCAGCTGTATCCAATTGATTTTGCAAAAGAACTGCAGAATCTGTTTGTAGCACCTGATCAGAGTACAGATCAGTCGCAGCCTCCGGAACCGGAGCCTGCACCAGCTCCTGCTCAGCAGATGGCACCACCACCGCCGCAGCAGCAAATGGCACCGCCGCCTCAGCAGATGGCACCACCTCCGATGGGATATGGAATGCCTCCGCAGGGATATGGAATGCCGATGGGTTATGGTATGCCGCAAAATGTGAATGTACAGCCTGCCGCCTTCCAGAGTTTTTCATCGGATATCAATCCGATGCAGCCACAGGAAAACATCGACCTTATCAAAGATGTTCCGTTGGAAGTTACGGTTGAACTTGGACGAACCCATAAGACGATCAATGAGATCTTGGATTTTGCTCCGGGTACGATCATAGAACTGGAAAAGATTGCAGGCGAGCCTGTGGATGTGCTTGTAAACGGCAAGCATGTTGCAAAGGGTGAAGTTGTTGTAATCGAAGAAAGTTTCGGCGTAAGGGTTACAGAGATCATAAAGTAAAAACAAGGAGACAAGACAATGGCAAAGAACATTTTAATCTGTGATGATGCAGCTTTCATGCGAATGATGATCAAGGACATTCTCACAAAGAACGGATATAACGTAGCCGGAGAAGCTGAGAATGGTGCGAAAGCTGTGGAGAAGTATGCGGAGCTTAAGCCGGATCTGGTACTGATGGATATAACAATGCCTGAGATGGATGGTATTCAGGCCTTGAAGAAAATTAAGGCTTCAGATCCAGGTGCATTGGTTATTATGTGTTCAGCGATGGGTCAGCAGGCAATGGTTATCGAAGCTATTCAGGCGGGGGCAAAGGACTTTATCGTTAAGCCGTTCCAGGCGGAACGAGTTCTTGAAGCCGTTAAGAAAGTAGTCGGTTGACATGTATGCTTGCCTCCTGGCAGGATGGGAGAATATAGGGCAGCTTCTTACTGTTCTGCTTATATTTATTCTTGTTCTGGCTCTGACATATTTTACGACACGATTTGCTGCCTCTGCCGTGAAGCAGAGGCAGTCGTGTCATAATTTTGAAATTATAGAGACTTTCCAGTTGACACAGAATAAATATATGGCAGTAGTAAGATGTGGGAAAAAATATCTTGCCATCGCAGTCACGAAGGATTCGGTTACCAGGCTCTGCGAATTGGATGAATCAGAATTGGATCTGACTGAAATACAGGAAACATCCGGAAAACTTGAATTTAAAGATTTCATGGATCAGGCAAAAAAAGTTCTTAAAAAAGGCGGCAAAAGAGATGAGAGATAGCTCAGGCAGCATTTTTAACGGCTTGATGAAACGCCTGGTTCTTTTTTGTATCGTTTTATTTTTGGCAGCGGGCGCAGGAGCTGCAGTGAAATCTGTGGAGGTCTATGCGACAGACAGTTCACTTTCTGCAGTCAATGATGCCTCGAAGGATACAACCACGGGAACCAGAGATCCAAACTATGATGCATTAGGCTTGGATAACAACAGATACAATTCAAGGACGGTGATTAAACAGCCGGGTACAGCTGAATCAGCAGAGGATATTTCTGAGATAAACGTAGGAAATAATCTTAATATCACGTACAGCGATTCTAACGGAAATATTGCAGGACCACTAAGGATCCTCATTACACTTACGCTGATCGCTATCGCTCCTATGCTGATAATAATGCTGACATCCTTTACCAGAATTCTGGTTGTTATGCATTTCACTCGAGCTGCGATCGGAACACAGACAGCACCGCCGAATCAGGTGCTTGTCGGGATCACGTTATTTTTGACCTTTTTTATAATGCAGCCTACGATCAACGAGATCAATACAAAGGCTGTAGTACCGTTTGAAGCGGGAGAGATGACACAGCAGGAGTTTGTTGATGCGGCAATGGATCCTCTGAGGGATTTTATGTATGGGCAGACTCAGAAAAAAGATGTAAAGCTTTTTATGGATATAGCCAAGCTTGGTACGGTTGATGACCTGGAGGACATACCAAATTATGTGCTGGTACCTGCTTTTATCATTTCTGAACTTCGAACAGCATTTATCATAGGATTTTTGATCTACATACCGTTCATAGTTATTGACATGGTAGTCGCGTCGACCCTTATGAGTATGGGTATGATGATGCTTCCTCCGACAACTATGAATTTCAAGGTCGTAGAGTCAGAGAATACCAGGCTCAAAAAAGGTGACACCTTTCAATTCAGTAGTATCATAGAAGGAGAGCCCCTGTATATTGACAACCTATGCCAAAATGGGCATGAGCCTATTGCTTATGTATGTGGCATGCAGTCGGGTGTACTGTTCGAAATTATCTAAAGTTCTTTTGTTGTCAAGATGAGTTTATGTTCTTGTCATTTTTGATCTCCTCTTATTGACCATCACTAGCAATACTTTAGCAATAATACTTAAAGCATTTAGAAATTAACACCAATGTTCATGAAGAAATTCTGGTTGCGGGCGGTGGTGAAGTTGTCATCATAGATGTTGGCTAGACCGAACTCATAGCCTATCTCTGCATAGACCATTGAGTATTCAATGCCACAGCCTACTCGCAATCCTCCGTCAAAACGGTTAAAGGTGTTGTAGGAGCTGG
>JAILMH010000022.1 GCA_024692715.1 Lachnospiraceae bacterium | reverse complement strand
GCATAATATGAGCCGAATTTATCGAAATACTTACTTACATCTATAGAGCCATACTCCTTAAAATCCAAAATAGTAGGAACATGTCCTAAACGATATTTCAATTGCTCATATGAATTCTTTAAGAGTTTTACATCATTTGTTCGCGCAGAATCAATTGATTTAAAAATCCTCTGTCTCGAAATCTCATCAAAATGTATCGTAGAAGCCCCCGGAATTATCCTTGTTCCTTCCTGTACATATCTGCGCATCGAATCCTTGTTGTAGCTCCTATCACCTGAAAGTGCAATCGGAATCATGTAGTTATTTGTATAATTCCCTATAAAATCCAGTATTACCACATAATCCTTATCCTCAGCTTTTCGTAAGCCTCTTCCCAGCTGCTGTACAAAAACTATCGGTGACTGAGTCTCTCTAAGCATTAGTACCTGATTAATCTCCGGAATATCAACACCCTCATTAAAAATATCTATCGTAAAAATATAATCTAAAAACGGCATGCTCTCAGTGTCAGCACTTTTACCTTTTTTGATATCATCTAAATGCTCTCTAAGCAGTTCTTCATCCACATCCTTTGCCAGCAGATCAATACACTCTTCTCTAACCGCCTCGCTGTCATCACCCACCAGCACTTTAGCATAATATCCCTTTTCCACAAATTTTTGAGCCAGTTCTCGAGCCTCCCTCTTACAGCTGCAAAATACAAGCCCCTTCACTCTGTCTCCGCTATGTCCATAATAATTCGCATAACTCAGGATATAATCTACGCGCTTGTCCGAAACCAGATATCTGAAGTTCTTTAATTCGGTTTCGTTACTTATAACATCCCCGTCAATTTCTATATCAGTTATTCCGAAATAGTGAAACGGACAAAGCAGGCCATCCCTCAACGCATGCTGAAGCCTGATCTCATATGCAATGTTGTGATCAAAAAGTTCAAAAACATCGAATCCATCTGTTCTCTCCGGGCTTGCTGTCATTCCAAGCCAAAAATCAGGTTGAAAATGCTTCATTATTTTTTGATAACTTTCAGAACCGGCTCTATGCACCTCGTCAATACAGATCCAATCATAATGAATATCGTGCTGTTCCAAATAATCAAACGTTTCCTGCTTAGCCATCATATTCATCGTGGCAAACAAAATATCCGCATCATATTCCTTAGAATTTCCCGACAGCAAAGCCATTTTCTTCCCGCTGCCAAACACTTTTCTATAACTTTTCATCGCCTGCTTTGCGATCAGTTCACGATGAACTATAAATAAAGCCTTCTTCGGATTTTCATTTTTCATTGCAAATGCCGACGCATACGTTTTTCCTGTTCCAGTTGCACTGATAAGCAATGCCCGTTTTGCACCATTTTCGCGAAGCTCATGAATATTTTCTATGAAGGCTTCCTGCATTTTATTGGGTTTGAGCTTATATACATCAATGTCTACAACATCTTCTTCTAAAGCAATCTTATGCTGATCTTTCACCAATCTGTCGATCTGCTTTTTGCGCTCATACTGCTTACGGTACAATTCACTTATTTCAGCATAATCTCTTGCCGCTTCATCATTCCACAAAGTCTTAAATTCCTTTACGATAGACTTTGCCATTGCCCCCTGCTCAGTGCTTACCAGCGCAGTATTCCACTCCATGTTGGTAGTCAGCGCTGTCTGAGTCATGTTCGAGCTTCCAATAATGATCCTATACGTTTCCTCTTCTCTAAAAAGATATCCTTTAGTATGGAATCCAACCCCTGCATCCTTCACGTGATACATCTTCAGTTCAACATTTCTTAATTCTGCCAACCTATCCAACGCATACGGATCACTAAACGTAAGATAATCTGTTGTGAGAATTTTCCCACAAATTCCTTTTCGCTCTAATTCCTTAAGTGTCTGCGAAAGAGCCACAAAGCCACTTCGACTGATAAAAGCTACACTAATGCAAAATTCATCACAATGCGCCAACTCATTTTCTATATAAGTAAGTACCTTAGTTCCATTTTGATAATCATTTTTCAGAAATTGCGGGCTATATGCAAGATTTGTATTTACCGAACTATCTATATACGCATTCTCAATTCCCGCTCTGATATCACTCTCATTCTTGTTCATCAAAAGCCACCGACTCCCTGTCTTTCACTAATTCTTCCTAAAATCTATATAGAACTTCTGCTTCTAATAATAACACAGATTTTTTTCTGAAATATACGTTCACAGCTAATGAAGGATATATTTTCGCCTTTCTACACTATTTTTTGACAAACCATTCTATTATTGTTATAATACATTGTGTAAAATATAATAATGCGCAATTACAAGGCGCATCATATATAAGGAGGTCCGCCATGTATAAAATCGTTGCAAGAATGACTATAAAAAAAGAAAAAATTGATGAATTCAAGAAGACTGCTGCTGATCTCATTAAGAAATCAAGAGCTGAGGCCGGAAACATGTTCTATACATTAAATCAGGACACAAAAGACACGCAGAAATTTGCCTTTATCGAATGTTGGAAAGATGATGAAGCAATGAAGCTTCACGGCGCATCAGAACACTTCACCTCTACATTCCCTGTTCTTTCAGCTATGGCAGAAAGCTCAGAGCCAATGGAATTATACAAAGAAATCGAGTTTTGAATTTAATTATAAAGAAAGGATTTACAATGGCTGCACCATCAGCAGGAAATCAGCAGCCCTGGGAATTCTATGTTGTAACAGATAAAGAAAAGATCAAGGCACTTTCAGAGTGCAGTCCTTATTCAGGCTGCGCAGCAAATGCTCCTGCAGTACTCGTTCCATGTTATCGCACAGAAGGCCTTATCTTCCCTGAGCTTAACCAGATAGACCTTGCGATCACTACAGAAAATGCACTTCTTGAGATAACTTCTCTTGGATTAGGCGGTGTATGGCTCGCAGTCACTCCTGTCAAAGAGCGTGTTGAAAAAGTTGCTGAAGTATTAGAGACACCAGACAACCTCATCCCATTTGCCCTTGTTCCTTTTGGATATCCGGCAGAGTCAAGAGACCAGCAGGACCGCTATGATGAATCAAGAGTTCACTACGTAAAGTAAAGCAGCTACCCAAAAGCTAAAATCACCTTTAACGTGATTTTAGCTTTTTATTATCAATGAAATCTTGGAAACAATTCTCCGTTCTCTTTACCTTCATGCTCAGAAATATCACTGAATAAGATCTCCATGTCTTTATAGATCTCTCTGATTTCCTCATCTTCTGCTCTATATTTAAAATAATCCGACGCTTTAGAAATATCCGCTATATAGGCCTCAGTCTTTCCATGCTCATTTTCAAGCTCACCTATCTGAAGCATCAGCTCTGAATCTCCGTCTCCTGCAGTGAGCATCCTCGGAAACACCTGTAATTCCTCTTTTTCAAAGTGTGCACCAAGTTCAACAGCCATTTTTCTGAATGTACCGAATATTCCGTTGAGTTTTGCATCATTGATACTCTGCTTTTCAGTCTCATACTTCTTTATCTTTTCAAGAAGTTTATCCATCATTATATGTTCCTTTTCATGATGACGCTTCTTAATATCCTCGATCATCTCAGATACGCTCATCTCCCGTCTCTTAGTTTCATTTTCAAAGTCTGCCTTTAACTGATTTATCATATCCTTTGTAATCATCGAAAATCTCCTCATCCTTATTATAATTTTCTTAAAACAATATTTTAAAACGGATTTTCTCAGAAAAAAGTTGCCATGGCAACAAAAAAGCAGCCATTCAACCGAATGACTGCTTTTCGTAAAATTTAACTTCTCCATATCACTCCAGAATCCACGCAATTCCTTTCGCCATGCGGATATCAAAGTCTTTGAAGTGATTTCCCGGATTGCTTTCAAAAACAGTATCAATCCCTCGCTGCCCAAGTGATTCGTATATTTCTCTTGTGCAATCTGCTACAGTTTTGAGCAGCGCATTTTTAGCAGCTGCCTCTTTATCTCCGAGGGACAGATACACCTTATCTGGCTTTTGCACAAATTCATTATTTACCGCGACATCTCATCATTCCAGTCTATATCTGAAATGACCGCCAGCGTAAATTTTTTATCTGTCATTGATGTGACTGTACTGTATAACCCGCTGCCATCACCCTCAAAAGTATTATATATTACCAGTGGACAGCTCTTTTCCATCTCACCGTATATATAAATTTTCTTCCCATCGATCACCATTCGAATCTCCTTTTACTCCGGTTACAAATATTATGCTTTCATCTTTTTCTGTGCCTCGACTCCATTTCCGCCGCAGCAGAATTTATTAATAACCACCGGATAAACCGCTACTGCAAAGAACAGCATCAAAAATCTTGCTATGAAATTTCCCCAGTGTCCTCCGAAAGCTCCGACAAACACAGCAGACCCGAGATACTCCTTCCATGACAATACGATTCCGGCACCTACACATGCCATTATCGGAAGATTCTTTGCTCCTTCCGGAATCTTATAATTGACATAGTGTCTCTCAACATAACTGCCTACGATAAATCCAAGGAACATTCCACAGCTCTTAAAGGTATCATTCATCATTTTCTGCGGATCTACCAGAAGCTGACCATCAACATAATCCATCGGATAAGGCTTTACCTGTATATATACCAGAACTGCAGCCACAAGCACGATCCCGGCTACACTTAATTTATCGATCATCTTATCATCATTTTCAACTTTATCATGAACTTTCCAGATCACAACCATCAATATAGAAGTTGCACCAAAGCCAACTGCAACATCCTGCGGGGTATGAACCCCAAGGAAATTTCTTGAGAAGCCTGTCAGCGCAAGCAATATTATACATATAACAGAGAGCCACCGCCTCCTGACATATTGCCACGCTGCCGTTCCTCCATACATAACAGTCGCTACTGTGGTATGTCCGCTTGGGAAAGAATATCCCGTTGCTGCAACCTTTGAATCCCCTGCCGGCTCGATCAGGTCAGACCTTATCCATGGCCTATATGCACAAACTGTCAATTTCAAAATACCATTCAGCAGTTCTGCGCCACTATATGATGCCAGAAATCTGTATCCCCATTTTTTATCCGTACACCAAAACAAAATAAACGGAAGTAAAGGCATCACATCTACAGCGATTTTCGAAAGCGCATTAAAAAATTCATCAAAAACTCCACCCGTCGCATTACGCAACTCCTGCAAAAACAATAAATACTGAATATCTAATTGCATGTTTTCTCCTCCATAAATATTTTATTTTTTATACTTATTTAATAATACTTTATAAATATTTTATATGTTGCATTTTTCACCATACAATTAGATTTATACTGTAGGCAATACTCTCCTTCGAGCATAAAAAAAGGCGCATGAACTTTATCATACGCCTCTCTTTCTTCGGATCATTTCTGAATCATAGTAAAATTGATCACTTCCGCCTGTCCATACTCGTCATACATAGCCGGAAGAAGTGTATCATCATCTGTTTCACCATGAATACCCTCTTCCTCCGAGTCATAAAAGTATGTTGCATTACCTTCATTGTCAAACTCTTCATATGCCTTTACCGCCGCTTTAAGCTTACCCTTTACTATGACATACTTACACATGAAGTGATTCCCGCCAACAAACAGTTTCCCGTCCTTTATAGCGAGCGGATACGCTGTTCCTCCGGCTTCTACACCTCCAACATAGGTTATAACACCATCTTTTCCATTTGCATAAATACCTGCATCTATGGCTGCCATGTTTCCATCCATATTGTCATAGCATCCGCTTGCGACAAGCAGCACATCTATACCGCCGATATTTGCCCTTGCATATCCCATCCCGTTTTCAAGTCTTTCATCTATTATCTGCTTAAAATCTTTACATCCGGAAATATCAATTTCTGAAGAAGAACCTAAGTCACCGACAGTCTCAGTAGACGCCTCTGTAGCAACCTCTGACGAACTCACCTCTGTCTCTGATTCCGCTGTCTCAGTTGAAACAGCTTCACTCTCAGCTTTCTCTGCTTTCGCAGCCCTTCCTGCACATCCGACAAGTCCCAAAGCCAACACTACTGATAATGCCAATAACCTCTTCCTCATAATATCCTCCATAATATTCTCCAACATACATCGTCCATTCTTAATATCTATGATACTTTATCAAAGCTCTATTTATTGTATTTTTTCAGAAACTCTTGCTGATTTATTATTCATTTATAATATGATGACAGGTTCAAAAGGACTTTTGACTCCAACATCATGTATATTATATCTTATGTTTTACCGATTCAATAGAATTTTAATAAAATATAAGTATTCCAAATCCAGCGCCATTCATCGCACAATACAAAGACCAAAGAGTTTTCCAGTCGAAATATTATAAATACATTTTTTTATTCCAATTTATCTTTACATATAATTAAATACCAATATTTACCGATGAAAGGTATAGATCGTTATATATTTTGCACCTTACCACCAGGAGGTCTTTATGGCAAAAGCAAAAAAATCAGAAGTTAATTTTTGGAACAGTGTGAAGACACGCTTAATTTCAGTAATGATGTTGATTTGTGCCATTCCCATGATCATTGCTTTGACAATAAGCTATCAAAGTTCTATGTCCCAGGCAATTAAAGATGCCCAGACAAAAGGATTTCAACGGGCCGAAATTGTCGAAAAAGAATTTTTGGCAATTTTCATTCAAAATGTCCGTATGATGGAATCCATTTCCCACAGCAAACAAGTAAAAGAACTAATCCTGGATCCAAATCATAAAGATCTGGACTCTGTTCAACAATACCTTATTACCCTGAATGAACATCTGGGTGACGGTAATGACATTATCGTGGAAGAAGCATCCGGTCAACAGATTGTTCGAACCTCCGGAAATCTGGTAAATGTCGCAGATCGTGAATTTTTCCAGGAAGCACTGACCGGAAAAGAAGTAATATCAGATGTTCTCATCTCAAAATCCACAGGGTTAAAGGTCGTTGTTCTCGCAATCCCAATCAAAGATCTGAACAATGACAAAGTAATTGGCGTTGTACAAAAGTCCTACGATCTTTCTTTCCTGCATGAATTTCTGGCCGGTACAGCGGATGCATCCTCAGGCGAAGAATCCTTCATTGTTGACCGATCCGGAGATTTGATCGCTCATTCTGCTTACGAACTTGCAGTAGATGAAGAAGTTCCGAATTACAGCCATCTGGAATTCTTTTCAGAAGGAAAAGAGAGCGGAAATTATACAACTGTATTTAATGGCGTTAAATACTTGATGGGATATCAAAGGGATGCACAGACAGGATGGATTGTCATCTCTGCTGCTGATTATAATAAAACAATCGGATCCGCACGAAAAAGTGCTCTGCTCACAATTATTATAGGTGCAATCATGCTCCTCTTGGCCATTGGTATTTCACTTACAATAGCGAATTCCTTTACGAATCCGTTGCATTTGCTGAATGATTGTATAGGTCATCTTGCTACCGGAGTATTTAGCCCCATTGATAAGTACACAGATCGTAAAGATGAATTTGGCAAAATTATTACAAATACGAATTCAGTTATCGATAAATTAAGTGGTATTATCAAAAATATAAAAGAATCCACGACCGAAGTAAATCATTCATCCGAAGAAGTTGCAGAAACTGCAAATCAGATTTCTCAAACATCTGAAAGTGTTGCAAACGCAGTTCAAGAAATTTCTTCCGGTGCTGCGCAGCAGGCAGATGAGATCCAAAACGTAACAGAAAATGTTAAAACAATCAGTGAAGCAAACGACAAAGTTCAACATAATACACAAAAGCTAACTGTTCTCGTTACGGATATGCAAAAAGAAAGTTCCGTATCTTCCGATAATTTAGGCTCTCTTCAGAAGAGTAGTGAAAAGATGAGTGATAGCATTACGCAAATTTCTGAAAAAGTCGGTGCCACCGGCATTGCCGTTGAAAACATTAACACCAAAGTTGAAGAAATTGCATCGATTGCAACTCAAACCAATCTCCTGTCTCTTAATGCATCTATAGAGGCTGCGCGTGCCGGTGAGGCTGGTAGAGGTTTTGCAGTTGTTGCAGAAGAAATCAGCAATCTTGCTGACAACTCCAGAAACCTTGCAAGTGCAATCCGGGAAGAAATGGATATCCTTCTATCCGAATCAAGTTCTGCCGTTGAAATGGCCGAGGCAGTGAAAAAAGAAAACGAGCAGCAGCAGGAAATCATTACTACAACCGTACAAAGTGTAAAAGGTATGATTAAAGATGTATCATCCACTGCCGATCGAGTAAAGAAAATTGATAGCGAAGTAGATGATTGTATCAATGCCAATGGTGTTGTATCCGATGCAATGGCTTCTTTGTCTGCCGTCAGCGAGGAAAACGCCGCTTCATCACAAACGACCGGAGCTGCTGTAGAGGAACTTGCAGCAACAGTTACTACTCTTGCCGGTTCTGCTGATGCTCTGAAAAAAATCTCTGATAAACTCAATCATGAGATGGCTTTCTTCCAGTAACATTGCATAAATATAATGTTGGTTCAAAAGGTCCCTGCATTTAAATTTTTGTTTGTAAATCCCTGATAGGTTTTACATATATCTGTTCCTTGAAAAGTTAATACAAACCGCATAAACGCTGAGATTAATTCTGATTTTATACTACAAATCCGGTACTTGCCGGATAACAGGTAAGGGAATCTCTGCCATATCTGCGTTCAGAAATCAAAATACCATGTTTTTTACGTAAAAACCGGTTTGTACGAACTTTCAAGGAACCGATAGTATTTATGTGAAAGGACTTTTGACCCTCACATCATAATATAAATTATATATAAACTTTGCCTTGCTATTATCATAAATTTATGTTAAGATTTTAATGTTCGGCCGGTGTGTCGGAATGGCAGACGAGGCAGACTCAAAATCTGTTGTCAGTGATGGCGTACGGGTTCAAGTCCCGTCACCGGCATGAGTAAAACGATTCGCGATTGCGAGTCGTTTTTTTATTTTATAAAAAATAACCAGACATGGCATCAAGCCAAGTCTGGTTATTTCTGTCTCTCAGGTCATCAATGGTGGAACAATCTCATTCCTGTAAATGCCATTGTGATATTGTATTTATCACATGTATCAATTACATTATCATCTCTGATCGATCCGCCCGGCTGTGCAATATAAGAAACACCGCTCTTGTGTGCTCTCTCAATATTATCACCAAATGGGAAGAACGCATCAGAGCCAAGTGAAACACCTGTATTCTTATCAAGCCATGCTCTCTTATCTGCTGCGGTAAATACATTAGGCTTTGTCTTAAATACCTTCTGCCATTCACCGTCTGCAAGCACATCCATATAGTCCTGTCCAAGGTAAACATCAATAGCATTATCTCTGTCTGCACGTCTTACATCATCAAGAAATGGAAGTTCAAGAACCTGCGGAGACTGACGGAGGAACCAGTTATCAGCCTTGCTGCCTGCAAGCCTTGTACAATGGATTCTTGACTGCTGTCCTGCACCTATACCAATTGCCTGTCCACCCTTTGCATAAGCGACAGAATTAGACTGGGTATACTTAAGAACGATAAGTGAAAGAATAAGATCTGTCTTTGCTGAATCCGGAAGATCCTTATTCTTTGTAACGATGTTATTAAGCAGTTCTTTATTGATCTCGAAGTTATTTCTTCCCTGCTCAAAGGTAACACCAAAAACCTGCTTACGCTCTATCGGCTGCGGAACATAATCTTTATCGATCTGGAGAATGCAGTAATTTCCCTTTTTCTTGCTCTTAAGGATCTCGAGTGCTTCAGGCTCATATCCTGGAGCAATAATACCATCTGAAACTTCTCTCTTTACAAGATTTGCAGTATCTACGTCACAAACATCTGAAAGAGAAATGAAATCACCGTAGGATGACATTCTGTCTGCTCCTCTTGCACGTGCATATGCGCAGGCAAGCGGGCTAAGCTCTCCGAGGTCATCAACCCAGTAGATTTTTGCCTCGACCTCAGTAAGAGGAAGACCTACTGCAGCTCCTGCCGGTGAAACATGCTTAAAAGATGTTGCTGCAGGAAGTCCTGAAGCCTCTTTAAGCTCCTTTACGAGCTGCCAGCCATTAAAAGCATCGAGGAGGTTTATATAACCAGGTCTGCCATTGAGGACAGCTATAGGCAGATCAGAACCATTCTCCATAAATACTCTTGCAGGCTTCTGATTAGGGTTGCATCCATACTTCAGTGAATATTCGTTCATCTTAATCTCCATTCCGCTAAATCTTTACTTATTCTTGTTTACGATTCTTGACTCATATTTTCCTGTTTCAAGGTCAATGAAACGTGTGAAGAGTGAAACCTTGTTGTTCTCATTTAGAGCATTCCAAACATTCTCCGTGAATGTATCAATATCGCCCTCGATCTCTACTACTCTCGGCTCTCCTTCAAAGCTTGGAAGAGGATTTGTGTTCTCCTGATATGTGTGAATAAATCTTCCGATACCAGGCTTCGGATCATTATAGGCAAATGTAAAACGCAGGCATGATGAAGGATCTCCTGCATCGCTCTTAAGAATTGAAAGAGCAAAATTACACTTATCATCCTCTACATGAACTATTCCTGAAATTCTCGGAGTATAGTTAGGACCATCAGGCTCAAATTCGCGTGAACGAAGTGACTGCTCAAATGTCATCTGACGATCCATATTTTCATAGATCGTGTCAGTCTGGTCACCGTTTGTAACGATCGTCTTGTTTCCCAGTACTCTGACAGGTGCATAAATAATTAATGACGGGTCTTCCATTTTTGACTCATCAAAAGCCTGAGTACGGATTCCCTCACCGTCAGTAACAAACACCCTGTTTCTGCTGTTTTCTGAGCGTCCCATGATAAAGTAAGCAATAACAGCCTTTTTACCATCCTTAGTCATACCAAGTACAATACCTCTACCCGGGTACTCATTGTTTTTCAGCAATTCCGTCAGTTTCTTTGTAAGCATTGATGTTTCCTCCTATATATGACAAGCCTCAGTATTATGATCTCTCCTGAACCATTTCAGGTTTAAGATTCTTGAGACAGGTCTTCGATCTGCCAGTCAATTGGCTCAACACCATGTTCTGTAAGGAACTGGTTACATTTGGAAAAGTGTCTGCAGCCAAAAAATCCTCTATATGCAGACAACGGACTTGGATGCGCAGCCTTAAGCACAAGATGATTAGGGTTAGTAATCATTGAAGCCTTACTTTGTGCAGGTCTGCCCCACAACATATATACAATTGGACGGTCTTGTGTTTCAACCGCTCTGATTATAGCATCAGTAAACTGCTCCCATCCATGATTTTGATGAGAACCTGCTTCATGTGCCCTTACTGTAAGAACAGTATTCAGCATAAGAACACCTTCCCGGGCCCATTTTATCAAATATCCGTTATCCGGTATTTTACAGCCCAGATCTTCATGAAGCTCTTTATAAATATTTTGCAGTGATGGGGGTATGTCTTTTTTCTTAACGTCAGGCAGTACTGAAAATGATAGACCATGAGCCTGATGTTCATTATGATATGGGTCCTGCCCAAGTATCACAGCTTTAACCTTGTGCAGTTCCGTCAGATGAAGCGCGTTAAAAATATCCCCTGAAGGTGGATATATAACGTGCGTAGAATATTCTTTTTTAACAAATTCAAAAAGCTGGGAATAATACGGTTTCTTAAATTCAGCAGAAACCGCTTCCAGCCAGTCATTGCTTATTGCAGACATCTTACATTAACTCCTTTTTCCTTTAAGTAGGACTTTAAATCTGAAATCTCAAGCTCTCTATAATGAAAAAGTGATGCCGCCAATGCTGCTTCAGCATGACCATCAGTCAATACATCATAAAAATGTTCTTTATTTCCTGCTCCACCAGAAGCAATTACCGGAACATCAACGCTATCCGCAGCTCTTCTTGTAAGTTCAACATCATAGCCATTTTTTGTTCCGTCGCAGTCCATGCTGGTGAGTAGGATTTCTCCCGCTCCAAGCTCGACCACTTTTTTTACCCATTCAAGGGCATCTATTCCCGTATCAATTCTTCCGCCGGATTTATATACATTCCACGAGCCATTCTGCGGATTTTTCTTTGCATCAATAGCTGCAACAACACACTGACTTCCAAATTTCTGTGCTGCCTCTGTAATAAGCTCAGGATTATCGATTACTGCACTATTGACTGCAACCTTATCAGCACCTTCCCTGAGAATTGCTTTGAAATCATCTATAGAGCGGATACCTCCGCCAACAGTAAACGGTATAAAAACCTGCTTTGCCACTTCTCTTACAAGCTCAGTAACTGTAGCACGCTTATCACTTGTTGCAGTGATATCAAGAAATACAAGCTCATCAGCGCCTTCCCTGTCATAAGCTTTCGCTACTTCGACCGGATCTCCGGCATCCTGCAGATTTATAAAATTAACGCCTTTAACAACGCGCCCATGATCAACATCGAGACATGGGATAATACGCTTAGTATACATTAATTTATTACCTCACCTGTAAAAAATTCTCTAGTATCTTAAGACCGGTATCAGAACTCTTCTCCGGATGGAACTGTGCTGCAAAAACATTACCTGACTCAACTGAAGCATCAACAGTCACGCCATAATCTATAGTTGCTTTGACAACATCTCTGTCAGCCGCTGAACAATAATATGAATGAACGAAATAAACAAACGAACCTTCGTCTATTCCCTTAAACAATCTTCCATTATTGATGATATCCAGCGAATTCCAACCTACATTAGGAACTTTAAGTGAATTGGCAGCAGGGATCTTTTTTACTGTTCCCTTCAATATCCCAAGACCTTCAACTCCCGGTGATTCTTCACTGGCTTCAAACAATAGCTGCTGACCAAGACATATTCCAAGAAATGGAATATTTTTTGCTGCAACATCCTTTATAACGCCTGTTAGATCATATTTTTTTAGATTTTCCATAGCGTCACCAAAGGCTCCGACTCCCGGAAGAATCACATGATCAGCGCTAAATATCTCATCTGCTTTTCTTGTGACTTTTGCAGTCATTCCAATACTTTGAACAGCTTTTTCAACACTTTTTATATTCCCGGCATCATAATCAATGATAGCAACCATAGCACCTTTTCATCCTTTCAGATTATTTAATAGTATAAATTAATGTACAATTATATGCAATGACTGTGCACAAAAAATCTGCAGGAATTTTCCTGCAGATTTTCATTATTGTTGTGAATATGTTCCATCATTACCTTTAGTTACATTAAATTCATATAGAAGATCTCCGTCATTACTTGCCGGAGTTTCCTGCTGTTCAGCTTCGGAAGTATCGCTTTCCGCCTCCTCAGATGCCTCTTCGGTTGCAGTCTTATCTTCGAATGCATTCGGGTCAGGGTCATAATCAAATCCCAGCTGATTGGCTTTTTCTGCTGCTCTCTCTTCACTCCTGGCTTTCTTTTCGGCACTCCTTGCTGCTTCTGCTGCCTTGGCATCGATCTGTAGCGCAGTATTGTATTTCCAGTCAGGATCAATGATATCCATAAGTTTCAGAGTGTACTGAACTTTGCTGGATTCATTAAGCAATTCATTTGCTGTATCTACACTTACACCAAAAGTATCTGTAAGAGCTGAAAGTATGCTGTTATAATCATTTGTCATGATCGTATCAACACCCTTCTCTTTTGCATCCGGGAGCAGATAATTATACAATCCGACTCCCTGAATAAGAGAATCTAATGCTTCAAGTTTCTTTTTCCTGTTCATGTACTCAATATAAGCATCATATTTTCTTGAAAGTCTCATGACCATCGCTGATGTTTCATACATCTCCTGACTTTCCGTATCAAGATTCGTAAGTCCGGCAAATGTTGAATATGCTGCTCCGTAATCACCATTTTTATATTGTGATTTTCCAAGATTCAAATAACTTGCTTTCGGGAAAATAGCAAGACAGAAAAGGATCATCGCAAGCATCGAGCCAAAGAAAATAGCAACAGCCAGTATCTTCTTTTTCGAGATCTTCTTTCCTGGCGGTTCGTCATCGACCTCTTTTTCTTTCTTTAACTTGGCCTTTCTTTCCTGCTTTTCTTTCTTCTCTTTTTCTTTCTTTTCCTGCTTTTCCTTCTTCTCTTTTTCTTTCTGCTCTTTCTTCTCTTTTTTCTTTTTCTCTTTATCAGCTTTCTCAGCTTCAGCAATAACTTTATTATTCTCTTTTGTTGCTGCACTTGGATTAGCTACATCCGTTCCATCTGCCGGAACTTCATCGTCATCATCATCCCCATCAGAATCAAAGAAGAGCTTGATAAGTTTCTGCAGAAATCCTTGTTTCTTTGGTTCTCCATTCTCATCCAGTTCTACTTCTTCCGCTTTTTTAGCAGGTAGAGCTTCCTTTGCTTTTCCTGTGTCCTCTGCAGCCGGAGCTGCTTCACCGTCAGCACTTTCCTCGGACTCTTCCGGTTCATCATCTATGCCCGCCAGCAACGAGGCCATCTCATCATCAACTATTTCATTTGAATCACTCTTAGCCAAAAGATCATTAATCTCAGCCATCTCGCTGTCTTCCGGTATAGAATTCATGAGATCTGCTATTTCTGAATCAATATCATCGGTTGAAGGCTGTGTTTCAGCTGGTATCTCTTCTGCCGGAGCAGGTTCCACCTGCGGCTCTTCAGCAGGGATTTCTTCCATCGGCTCCGTTTCAGCAGACTCAGGCTCACTTACAGTTTCTTCCTCACTTAATTCAGGTATAGTATCTAAAAGCTTAGCAATTTCATCATCAGACATTTTGTCATTTCCACTACTGTTTTCCGGTTCAAGCTCTGATACTGGTTCTGGTCTTGGTTCTGGCATAGGCTCTGGCTCCACTTCCACTACAGGTTCTGGCTCTGGTTCCAGTTCTGTTATTGGTTCTGGTTCTGGCTCTGGTTCCGATTCCGATATCGGTTCCTCTACAGCATCTTCTACTTCCAATGCCTCTGTTTCATTTTCAGCCTTAATGGATTCAACGCTAGTATCCGATTGATAATCGGCCGGTGCCTCCATATCTATTTCTTCCTCCGTAACCGGTTCAACAACCGGCTCTGGAGCATTAGCAAGCATTGCTTCTATTTCTTCCTGTGTCATCACATGATTTGGGTCATCTGACATTACCGGTTCAGATTCAGGCTCTGACTCAGGCTCTGGTTCTGGTTCTGACTCAGACTCTGGCTCTAGTTCCGGCTCTAGTTCCGGCTCGGGTTCCGGCTCGGTACCTCCTACCAGCGCTGCTATCTCTTCCGACGTCATCACATGATTTGGATCATCTGACATTACCGGTTCAGGTTCTGGTTCTGGTTCTGACTCAGGCTCTGGTTCTGGTTCTGGCTCTGGTTCTGACTCAGACTCTGGCTCTGATTCTGACTCTGGTTCCGGCTCCGGCTCTGGTTCCGGCTCAGTACCTCCTACCAGCGCTGCTATCTCTTCCGGCGTCATAACATGATTTGGATCATCTGACATTACCGGTTCAGGTTCTGGTTCTGACTCAGGCTCTGGTTCAAGCTCAACACTAGTCTCAACAGAAGTTTTTTCTACAATATTTTTTTCAGGCTCAGGTAATTCCTCCGTATCTAAAGTTTTCGCATCTTCTAATATCGATTCCAGCGTAGTATCCGTTTCATAATCCGCTGGCATCTCCATATTTATCTCATCCTCAGTGACAGGTTCCACAACCGGTTCTACAGGTGTTTCAAGCATCGCTGCTATCTCTTCCGGCGACATTGTTGGTTCTTCCTCAGATACCTCTTCCTGTGGTATCTCTGCCTCCTCTGGCTCTTCCTCCATCGATGGTATATCTGCCATCTCTGGTTCTTCCTCCACTGAAGGTATATCTGCCATCTCTGGTTCTTCCTCCATCGATGGTATATCTGCCTCCTCTGGCTCTTCCTCAGATAAAGGAATATCTACCTCCTCTGACTCTTCCTCCATTGAAGGTACATCTTCCGACTCTGGCTCTTCCTCCATCGAAGGTATCTCTGCCGTCTCTGGCTCTTCCTCCATCGATGGTATCTCTGCCTCCTCTGGCTCTTCCTCCATCGATGGTATCTCTGCCATCTCTGGTTCTTCCTCCACTAAAGGTATCTCTGCCATCTCTGACTCTTCCTCCATCGATGGTATCTCTGCCATCTCTGGTTCTTCCTCCACTGAAGGTATCTCTGCCATCTCTGGCTCTTCCTCCATCGAAGGTATATCTGCCATCTCTGGTTCTTCCTCCACTGAAGGTATATCTGCCATCTCTGGCTCTTCCTCCACTGAAGGCATATCTGCCATCTCTGGTTCTTCCTCCACTGAAGGTATCTCTGCCATCTCTGGCTCTTCCTCCATCGATGGTATCTCTGCCTCCTCTGGCTCTTCCTCAGATAAAGGAATATCACCCAAGATTGGCTCAGCTCCCGGCGGAATAAGCATTACCGGTTCCTCATTAGACGGCTCACCCAGTAATGATTCTATTTCCTCGTTAGTAAAGATATGATTTCTATCCATATTTTCTTCTTGTGACATAGAAATATCCTCAGAAGACAATACACCCGTATCTTCTGAGTTTTTTGGCCCATCTATACCTTCTTCACCATCAAGGCTTTTTAACAATTTGTCCAGATAATTTTCATCAGAACTCATATAGACTCTCCCTCATAAGCAGTCTCTTACCATGCTCTGTATTACTTTGCTATCAAATTGTCCGGATATTCCGCTATAGATATTGATTTTTCAACTAGTTCTTCCGGCAAAAAGGCTAGCTTTTTATTAACTCTTATAAAATCTGCCTTTGCGTTTATCGTAGCCATTTTTTCGAATGGCCATCGTATTATATTCGGCTGCTCCAATGTTACCCCCAACTCTAATATGCAGGTAACTCTGTTCATTGTAGCCATTATCCACTTCGTATATAGCTCCCAATTAGAATCAGCTGTACTTCCACTCTTCTGATACTCTCTAACAGGTGCTGTTATTCTTTTAGGATTGAATCCCGTTTTTTCAAGTATGTCTGATGTGTCTTCCGTTATTATAAAATAATTCTTGTCAGAAATTGCTTCTAACAACATTTCATAAGCTTTCTTACAATTATCACCTTCGACATCTTCAGAAAAATGTTTTCCAATCCCTATAAGTAAATAATCGGCATTTTTTATTTTTTCCTTAACAAGTTCAAAATCTTTCATAATAATTTCCCCTATACGATATTAAAACCCGGAACACTTACGCTTCCGGGTTTTATTATCTTATTCTTATAACTTTTAATAAAACTAGCTTGCTTATACAGTACCTCGTTAAATTTAAGCTTCTTTTAATAATCCATTTGCTTTCTTTTCCAGAAGATCATCAATAGCTCTGACTAAATTACCAATTTCAGGTTTAGAAAGCTGTGCGTCCGCACCAAGCTGTTCTCCTTTTCTCTTCATTTCTTCATTTACCAATGATGAGAAAATAATAACTGGCACATGTTTTGTTGTATCATCAGATTTGATTAACTTTGTAAGATGGTGTCCATCCATTATAGGCATTTCGATATCAGTTATTACTAATCCAACTTTCTGATCCAAAGAACCCTCGTCACGACACTTTGTAATAAAGTTCCATGCCTCCTGGCCATTTACACAATCAATAAGACGTGTATAACCAGATTTTTTCAAAGAATCAGAAATCAACTTATGTAACAATGCTGAATCCTCAGCCAAAACAATCTGAACATCACTTCTTCTTGTTCCTCGGTCTTCAACCTGTGTAACTTTAAGACCTGTCTCAGGACTGATATCTGTAACAATTTTCTCAAAGTCAAGAATAATTACTAATCTGTTATCAAACTTAACTATACCTGTTGATACACCACTTTCGACCGTGTTAACAGTAGCATCTGGTTTAATGATTGCTCCCCACGAAACTCTGTGAATACCAACTACGGCGTCTACATGAAATGCAATATCAAGCTTATTAAAGTTAGTTATAATAAACAAACCTTTTTCATCTTGATCGCCTCTCTGCAGACAATTTTTAAGATTGATAGCTGTGATCATGGTATCACGGGGCATGAAGATACCCTCAATACTCGGATGTGAATTTGGTACCGGAGTAACCGGCTGAAAGGGGATAATTTCCTTAATTTTGGCAACATTTATGCCATAAGACTCCCCATCGAGTTTAAATTCCAGTATCTCGAGCTCATTTGTCCCGTTCTCAAGTAAAATATTAGTTTCCATCCCCGTACCTCACATAAAACATTTTCATGAATCTGTGATTATTATAGCATATCAATTCCCAAAAATACACAAAATCAAAGGTCTAAATTCAATACTTTTCATCAAAATAGCCGAAATTCTGTGCATAATTTCATACATAGAAACTTTAAACAAAAAGATGCATAATTGTATAAAAAAATTATTTAAAACAAAAAAAGAACAGATAAACTGTTCTTTTTGCTAAACACCAAAAACCGAACATCAAACCTCATTAATTACATCCTTGTTGCTTCCCGATTTCTTTGGACAAGCACTCGACCTATTAGTAATGGTCAGCTACATGCATCACTGCACTTCTACCTCCATCCTATCTACCCTGTACTC
>JAILMH010000076.1 GCA_024692715.1 Lachnospiraceae bacterium | reverse complement strand
TTCTCGCCCATTCCACTGACAGCGATTTTTTCACCCATTCCCATGAGTATGAAGATCATAGGAGTTACAATGATCTGCTGATAACAGTAGAAGTTATGTGCCATGTAAGTTGTTACGCAAAGTACGATAGCCACAAGCTCAGGTGTCTCCTTTGCTTTCGAGCCAAGGCGCTTCACTGCACCGATAAATATTGCAAGATAAGCGATTCCACCAAGAAGTCCCTGGTTCGGAAATGCATTGAGCCACTCATTATGTGAGCAGACCATCTTCATCTGCTGGTCTACCTGGTTTACTATATCTGCGCGGTACTTATATGCCATTCGCCACATCAGGTCAGAGCCTGTACCGAAAAGTCCGACTAACGGCTGATCTCTGAGGCAGTCAAGGAAAGCCAGCGCTGTACATGTCCAGTCTGCGCCTCTCCAGTTACCCCAGTGAGCATTCCAAAGCAGATACATGTTATCGCTTCTAAGATTTTCCGGAAGCTTACCTGTTGTATTAAGGTAAATATAAACTACTGCACCTACTACCGAAAGTATCAACAGCACTATTACCACATACCATATAAACTTAAATTTCTTTGCTTCAAGCTTTTCCTGTGCAAGTGCCTTTCCGGCAAATACTCTGATCACGATGAGCACTGCAAGAAGTGCCCACATCGACGGATGCTGACTGAAGAAAAGTGAGATCTCACCGGGATCCACTGCATTCTCCGGTGCAGCTTTCTGTATAAGTCCTATTCCAAGGAATGTACCAACCGCCAGTATCGCACATTCAAAGAATCTTACGAAAAGTCTGTTCTCCATGTAAGAGAAGAATAACAACGTTACGAAAATTGCTGCCAGAGCAAAAAATGCACTGTCTGAGCTCTGCGTAATGAGCGATGCAAATGATATAACACTGTAGATTCCTGCTACTATCCTTGCTCTCTTTTCCTCTGAGTACCAGAAGATAAATAATCCTATCGGAAACAGGCAGCAGAGATAGCTCGAATACCACGAAGACTGTCCTATCGTTGAGAGGAAGTATATATCTGTCGGCAGATTTATCGGCTGTCCGTCAAACATATTCAGCGGGTCTATCCTGAACTGATGAAGCAGTGCAAATAAATAGACCATTCCTGAAACGCTCAGGTACACCACCGTCCACATTGTGTCATATTCCCAGTATCTAGAAACAAGGAAGTAGAGCATTACAAACGCAAGCTGTGCGAAAACTCCCATGTGCCATCCGGAATATCCCATGAAAAGGTTACTGTTCGAAGCCAGGCTCAGATCCTCCGGTGCGATAACATTGAGCTTAAACGGCGAAAGCAATGCAGAAACTGCAACAAGCAATCCATATATAAATACGCATTTATCCAGCAGCGATATCTTCGCAAGCTGAAACTTCTCTTTTAGTTCTTTCTTTACCGCAAGCTCTACGATCCGCCATATAAGAAATGCTATAGCGAGCTCTAAGATACTTGGCAGTGCCAGACCTCGCAGAAATGCCGGTTTGAAATAAAATGTCATACCTCTGAAGAAATGCCATTTAGCTTCGCCCATGTTGTAAAATTTATTTTCGTAATAAAAAGGATATATCACAAAAAATAAGAACAGGTACACAGCTACTGCATATCTCAAGAATACTGTGGCCGGGCTGGCATACTCAACCACTCGTCTTTTAAATTTTTTTTCCATCAGGTTTCTCCCCGAATTTTTATTTTGCCTATAAAGCAAGGCATTATATATATTATAACATTCACACTTTGATATTTAAAGTTTCATACCACGTACCTGACTGCAAAAATCGGCCATCCCCCGCAGGGAATGACCGACTTTTATGTAAGTGAAATAAGGTAGAATGGATCACTTGATTACTGAAAGGGACTCTCTGTCTGCAAATACTGCTACGAATACGAGGAATACAACACCCTCGATGAGCTGAAGCATCTGTGTTGAGAAGCCCATCATTGTAAGTCCTGAGTTCAAAATGATGAAAAGAAGTGAACCTACAATGATATTTTCAAAACGAACCTTTGCACCACCTGAGATTGGCATTCCGCCAAGTACAAGTGCGATAAGGATCTGTGTTTCAAGCTGATTACCGCCTGATGAAGTTACTGATCCGACCTTGATAACGCTGATAAATGCTGCGAAACCTGTGATCGCTCCGGCAAGCACATAGATCAAAAACTTCATTCTGTCTGTTCTGATACCTGCGAACTTTGCAGCTTTTTCACCTGCACCGATAGCTTTAAGGTCTGTGCCGAATCTTGTGCATCTGAATGCTGCGAAACCGATCGCTACAACAAGCACTGTGCAGATCACTTTAAGTGCTGTTGAATCATAGTTGATAAGCTTTGCTGAGCCTGCAACCGGTGCATTTGTTGTAAGGTATTTGATAAGTCCTCTGAAAAGGAACATTGTACATATTGTTACGATGAATGACTTGATCTTACGATACACATAGAAGTAACCGTTAAATGCGCCAATTGCTGCGCCGGTAGCGATTCCTCCGATGATTGCCAACGGAATGCTTGTCTTTGAAAGCATGCAGACAACAATTGACGCCATACCGATTATCGAGCCCTGTGAGAAATCAAGTCCGCCCATTGTCATGATGAAGAAAACGCCTGTTGACGCGATCATTATGACATAAACCTGTGAAAGTGCCAGTGAAAGGTTTGAAAGAAGCCTTCCACCTGTTAACGTGTTAAATAAGATACAAATTACTATCAAGCCTACGATGGGAAGGATCGCACGAACCAGAGACATCGTTGAGGCTTTTTTCATAGCATCGCTTTCGCCACCTGCTGTTTTTACGTTTGACATTCTAGCTACCCCCTTAAACCATCATCTCGATCAGTGTATTTTCAGTGATCTCACGGCCTCTGTCGATCTGTCCGCTGATCTTTCCATCTTTCATAATGATGATACGATCGCACATTCCAATGAGCTCCATGAGCTCTTCTGAGATCATGATGATTGATTTTCCGCTCTTTCTCATTCGATCCATCAACTGATAAATATCCTGTTTTACCTTGATATCGATTCCTCGTGTCGGGCTGTCAAGAACCACTATATCTGAATCTTTACCTATCCATCTTGCAAGTACGACCTTCTGCTTATTACCACCAGAAAGCTCTGAAACAAACTGCTTTGTATTAACCATCTTTACAGAGATCTCTTTAGCGAATTTATTTGCAAATTCATTCTGCTTTTTATCACTCTGGATTCCAAAAGGTCCTGCAAGCTCATCCAGTGACGGCAGGCAGATATTCTCGCCGATGCTCTGATTTTTAACGATAGATTCGTTATCTCTGTCCTTTGATGTATAAGCAATGCTGTGCTTGATAGCCGTCGGGATATCATTTATCTCTGTACCGTCTTCAAGTGTTACGCTGCCCTCTCTGTCAAAGGACGCTCCAAAGATCGCTTTTCCTATCTCGTGCATTCCTGACTCTGAAAGTCCGCCGAATCCAAGGATCTCACCCTTATGAAGTTCGAAATTGATGTTGCTTATCTGACCCGGTACAGCCACATTTTTAACAGAAAGCACTACCTCATCTGAAACCTTCTCATCATAATCAGCTCTGTAGTAGTTTCCTGTCATCTCACGACCTACCATGTACTTTTTAAGATCGTCCTCTGTGACATCTGCGCTGGCAACTGTGTCGATATAAACACCATCTCGAAGAACTGTTATCATATCTGACTTATCAAGGATCTCAGGCAGGTCGTGTGAAATGAAGATCACGCTTCCGCCCTCTTTCTTGATCCTCTCCATATGCTTGTAAAGCTCTTCTCGTCCTTCCTGTGAAAGTGCTGTTGTCGTCTCATCGATGACAACAACCTTTGGATGGAAATAAGTCGCTTTAACTATCTCTACGAGTTTTCTGTCCTCGAAGTTATATTCATCAATCATATCAGAGGCCTTGATCCTGTCAAAACCATACTGATGAAGCAGTTCGTTGGCTTTTTTATTCATGGCATTTGTATTTTTGAAGCCAAGGGTTACGAACTGTTCCTCATGTCCAAGGAAGATATTCTCAGCAACAGTAAGTCCTGAAAGTGTTCCAAGCTCCTGAACTATTATTGAAACTCCCTCGTTATTTGCCTCTACCTGATTATGCGGATGGATCTTTTTGCCATCAAGAATAAATTCACCACTGTCGATCGAATAAATTCCTGTAAGCATATTTGTAAGCGTTGACTTACCTGAGCCATTTTCTCCGATAAGTGCATGAACGCTGCCTTTTTTTACGTTAAATGAAACATCCTGAACTGCCTTCGTAACGCCGAAGGATTTACACAGGTGTTTTACTTGAAGTCTGATCTCGTCGCTCATTTTGTGTTCTCCTTCCCGTTATTTTACTATCTCACCCTTTGCAACCTTAGTTGTAAGTGTGATGATGATAAGCAATGCAAGTCCTGTGATAACATCCTGAATAGCTGTAGGTGCACCGAGTGCAATGAATCCAAAGAAGATGATGTTGATCACGAATTCACCGATGATGATCGACTGAAGCGGCATTCCGTATTTCTTAAATGCCACACCGAAGAAACATCCCATTGTAGGTACGAAGTTACGGCTCATCGAAGCCATACCTGTTACTGCGACCATTGAAGAACCGTAGCTGATAGTAAGGATAGCCATGAGTCCGAAGAATGCACCGCTGATGATGAAGGCCAGAACCTTATACTTGTCGACCTTGATACCCATGTTCTTTGCTACAAACTCATCACTTCCGATGGCGTATGTATAAGTACCGATCTTTGTGTAGTTAAGGATGATATATGCAGCGATAAATGCGACAACTGCAAGGATTATATCTCCCGGCATCTGTCCGAATGCTCTTAAGTTTGAAGGAAGTGTCTGCTCGATACCTCCTGCTATATAGTTTGCAACGGCCTCATATATAAGCGCAAGTCCCGTTGTTACGATCATTGACGGGATGTGAAGCTTTACATAGAAGATACCGTTAAGGAAACCAACTATCGCTCCAGTGATGATGCAGCCAACTATAAGTCCGAAATATCCTAAGTTAAATCTGGTGGCAAATACGCAGCCAACTATTGCTGAAAGCATGATATTTGCGCCAATGGAGAAATCAAACATTCCCATTACCAGTACGAAATAAAAACCAACTGCTCCTGTTGCTGCTATCAGGCTTGCCTGAAAGTATGAGAGCATATTTTTGGGTGAACCAAAGTTACCGGGTGTTATGATCTTAAAAACAAGCCAGGAAGCTACTACAAGTCCCACAAGGATCAGATATCCTCTTGCGGTTCCTGATAATTTTTTCTTCCCAACTGCATTTGCAGATGAATCCATACTCATTACCTCATTTCTGATGCCTTAATATTTTTGTTTTTATGAGTAGAGCCGGCACCTTTTACAGTACCGGCCCTTTTAAGTCTTTACGACTTAGTTGCCTGCTCTTGATGCTGCGTCTTCGATTGAAAGCTTAGCAGCTGTTGCCTTCATATCATCGAGGCTCATGTTTGAAATGTTTACAAGTTCTTCATCTGTGTAAGGAAGTGCATCTACGAAATACTTCTCATAGTTTGCATAGTCATCTGAAGATGAAACATAAAGGTAAGGGAATTCTACATCTTCGAACTTTCCTGCAAAGTCTGTATAGTTGCCCTTGATTGCGTTATAAACCATCATGAATGCAAAGAGTGGATCACAGTAATGTCCGCCTGATTCACCGGCCATTGAACCATTTTCAAGTCTTTCTCCAAGGTCTGGAAGGAAGTCTGTTGAAACGATATCGATATCCTGTGTCTTACCTGCTCTTTCTACTGCTGCGATCGCACCCTGAAGAGGATCTCCGCCGCCGCCTGCAGGGATAAGTGCATCGAGGTTAGGATCTGCTGACATAAGTGCTTCTGCTGCCTTTGAACCACCTTCTGAAGATGTTCCTGCGTACTGTGGCTCTGAAAGCTTTGCCTGATCATCAGGATGCTCTGCGTTCCACTTTTCTACACCTGCCTTATAGCCCTGCCAACGACCGAGCCATGTAGCATCGCCCTGCTCCCAGCCGATAAGACCTATATCTCTGTCTCCCTTTTCAAGGAGGATATTAACGAGCTTTTCACCATTTTCAGGCTCATTTTCATGTACTGCACCGATATAGTATGGTGAGTCTGTAGCTGCCTGATAGATATCAGGATTATCTGTCTGGCTGATTACTCTGAAGAACTGTGCAAGATAAACTTTATTGTCATTACATGTCTTTATTGCTGATGTCATCTCTGTATCTGATGAGTTACAGATAACAATTCCCTGACATCCTGCTGCTGCAAGCTGCTCTACTGAAGCTGTAACCTTTTCTGATACATGTCCCTGGTCAACATACTGGATATCTACATCAAGTGCCTTAGCTGCCTCATCGAGGATAAGCTTACACTGTGAACCAAGTACATCTGTTGAACTCCAGATAGATACGCCGATCTTGATCTTTCCATTTGCTGCAGCTCCTGCTTCAGAACCTGCTGCCTCACTTCCGCCTGCTGAACCTGTTGATGCTGCGCTTCCGCATCCTGCCAATGTTGTAACTGACATTGCTGCGCAAAGGATAATACTCACGATTTTCTTTTTCATATAGTACCGCTCCCTTCTACCTTCTTCTTTGCTTGAATTTCACCGTTTCAAGCAATTGTTTTTGTTTAAATCCATTTTAACTTCAGCACCGCACTTTGAGTATGGAGATATTTTTGAATTTTGGTAATTTTTTCAAATGTCTGGGGCATAATTGTAAAAATTTCCATAGTTATGCCCCCGCGTACTTTCCGTTGGGGGCATAAAACTGCTTTTTCTACTTTCTATGCCCCCGGCCACTTTTCCTCGGGGGCATAAAACTGCATTTTCTACTTTCTATGCCCCCGGCCACTTTTCCTCGGGGGGCATAAAACTGCTTTTTCTACTTTCTATGCCCCCGGCCACTTTTTCTCGGGGGCATAAAACTGCTTTTTCTACTTTCTATGCCCCCGGTCACTTTTCCTCGGGGGCATAAAACTGCTTTTTCTACTTTCTATGCCCCCGAGTACCAAAATTACTCTTTATAATTCCTTCAATGCTTTCAATTGACAGCGGAAATTCTCTGCTCTCAAATGTCATGATCAGGTTTTCTCCAAGAACATATCCATTGCTTTCATATAACCTTAACTTCCAAAGCATCTTTTCAACATAATCTGGGTCATCCATCAAGCCAAAATGTTCCCAAATAACAAGTTCACCTGTCAACGGCTGCAAAATCGTAAAATCCGGATAAACTGTATCCCTGCCAAACTCCATTTTGTTTTCATATCTGTATGGGATTCCATTTTGATATAACGCAGAAGCTATAAGCACCTCAGACTTTGACCTGACCATATGCCCCGCTGCCGTCTTAAACCGGAGACTTTCCTCATATCTTAAATTTTTCTCATATTCTGAATTTTCCCAAATTTCCCCGATCGGAGCTTCCGATATAAGTTCATCCTTGATAAGCTTTGCATAAGCCTTTGAATCATCCAGCAGCTTACTTAAGTTTTCAGCATTATGCTTATCAACATAAGCTTTTATTGCAAGCACTTCATTTTTTAAGGTCTTGATCACTTCTTCAATATACTTCTTTTGCGCAAGTTTAATGGCCAGATTTCTTTCACTTTTCTTAAGATACTCATATCCTTTATCAGATTTAATGTACCACTTTGTTTTCCTGCAATTCATACAGCACACTATTTCATTTCGAGGAAATTTTTTTAATAAAGCCTCCAATTCCTTGATCTTATATTCAAAAATCTCTTGTCTTTCTATCATAATATCTATCAAATCTTTCATCTTCTCTCCAACGAAAAATCCGAAGCCGGCGAATGAATTTCGAAGAAACCGACTTCGGATAGTAGTGATATGGACCGTTCTGCGGTCTGCCTGCAGGTATAGAATTCCTGCGATCTATATAAATGTGATTGTCGTCTTTGCGTGGCAAAATGACATCCCAAATAATCATCCTGCCACAAAATAATAATTATAAAAAAGAGTGGAAATTTAACTGCGAATGCAGTTATTGCGATTTGTCAGTGAAATTCCTGACAACGAAGATTATAATATATCACTTCTATACATATGTCAATAGTTTTTGTATACAATATACCAAAATAATTAGCGGAGCCGAAGCCCCGCCTGCTTAAACCTTTATGATCAATCTATTTTTTTCGAACACAGAATTTACAATAAGTTTTCCAAATATAGCTTCTCTTATCTCTTCCTTACAATCCTCCAGCGGGTTGCCGGTATCACCTATCCACCTGTATTCAAGGCTCACCTCATCTAAGGCCTCGCTGTATTCCAGCGAAACATCGAGCGATATCACTCCGTCAATCCTTTCAAGAAGCTCCTCAACAATTTCTTCCGTATAAAGCTCAAGCC
>JAILMH010000066.1 GCA_024692715.1 Lachnospiraceae bacterium | reverse complement strand
ATCCCTTAGAAATCGGATTCTACGCACATAAATTGCGTGGAGTCCGATTTTACTTTGCTCTTAAAATGTGCTAGTTTAACAGTGAATAAACGTTTAATCAAATTAAACGAAAGGAAGGTAGAGTATGGGGATTTTAAGAAGGAGGATGAGTCGGTCGATGGCTGTATTTCTTGCAGCTGCGATGATAACCGGCTCGGTACCGGTAACTGCAAGTGCTGAGACAGTGGAGAATGTCGAAAGCGCGGCAGCCGGTGATGAGATCAGTGATGAGGACCTTGTTCTCAAGTATGATTTCACAAAGTACGATTCAACGATCATCAATGATTCCACTTCGCATGGAAAGGCCGGAGTTGTGAGAAATTATGACAAAGGCGGGTTCAAAGTCATAGATGCAAATATCTATGGCAGGGATGTTAAGGCGATGTCGCTTCCGGGAGGTTCTGATGGGGGATATCTGGAGCTTCCGGTGGGAACGCTGGACGGTTTGGATGAAACGACTATTTCCATGTGGGTTCGTCTGAAATCAGAGACCGGTTATCAGAGGATCTGGGATTTTGGAACAGGTACAGACAAGTATATATATCTGCTTTCAAACGGCGGAAATGAAGGCTTCAAGGGATATGCGGCTGCAGCTACCACGAACGGCTGGAGCAATGAAGAGGGAGTTTCCACAGGAGCAGATAAGGATATTGAGAAAAATAAGTGGGTGCTCACAACTGTAACTATTAAAGGTGATGTACTTAAGCTTTTTGCCGATGGAGAGCTTATTGGAGAGAAAAAGCTTAGTACAGCTCTTGCAGATATGGGAAGCTTTGACAGATGCTTTATCGGATACGGTCAGTTCGGAGATGCACCGACAAATGGTGATTTTGCGGACATTAAAATTTATGACCACGCTCTCAGTGATTCGGAAGTAGCGTCTTTATTTGACGTTGATGATGCTGCAAGAGTAAAGGGAGATGCAGCCGAACTTAAGCTTGATGTGGATGAAGCCGGAGTGACAGAGGACTTCAGCCTTCCGACGAAGGGGGCGAATGGTTCAGAGATAAGCTGGGAGTCAGAAGATGAGGAGATCATAAGTATTGACGGTGATACTGCTGTAGTAAAACAGCCTGAAGTGGGGGCGGAAGAAGCAGAAACAGTGCTCAGAGCGACTATCAGCTTAAACGGGGAAAAGGCTGAGAAGAGTTTTAAGATAAGGGTTCTTCCAAAGCTTTCTGACGCTGCAAAGGCAAGAGAAGATCTGAATGCCATTGAGATTGAGAATCTTGATGCACTTACGGAAGATGTTGATCTTCCGACAGAAGGTGCAAATAATAAGTCAGATATCAGCTGGACAACTGACGATGAGGCGCATTTAAGCGCTGAGGGAAAGGTCAGCAGACCTGAGATCGGAGAAAAGGATGCTGAGGTCATACTCGAGGCGAATGCGAAGTATGGCGATGCAGAGGAGACAAGAAGCTTTAATGCAAAGGTACTGGCAAAGAAAGCTGCGAATGATATTGTTTCCTACGATGAGATAAACGTTGTGACTCAGGTGGGCTCATCACCATTACTGCCAAATTATGTAAGGGTGCATTACTCTGATGGAACTTCGAAGAAGCTTCCGGCAGCATGGCCGGCAAGTATTGATGCTGAGAAATATGCAACTGAGGGTGAATTTGAGGTTACAGGAGCTTTAGTCGGAGTTCAGTATGAGACGATAAAAGCGCATGTGACTGTAAAAGCTGAGGACAGTGAAAATGCCGAGGCAGAGGCCTATGGCTTTGACCTCAGTGATGTGGAGCTGGACCCGGAGCAGGATTCTGTACTTACTGAAAATATGGCCAGAGATGTGGCTTACTTAAAGAAACTCGATAATGACCGTATGCTCTATAATTTCAGAAAGACCTTTGGTCAGGATACAAAGGGAGCAGCACCGCTTGGCGGCTGGGATGAGCCGACAGGACTTCTTAGAGGTCATTCTACAGGACATTATCTTTCTGCACTTGCTTTAGCTTATGCGTCAACAGGTGATGAGGAGATAAAAGGTAAGCTGGATGAGATGATCCACGAGCTTCGCACACTTCAGATGATGTCTGAGGGAAATGCGGCTGATTTCAAGACTAAGGGAACAGATCAGAGCGTTTGGAATACCAACCCTAAGGAGTGGGGTAAAGGTTTCATAAGCGCATATTCACCGGATCAGTTCGCACTGCTTGAGCAGTACGTTCCGTATGCTACGATCTGGGCTCCATATTATACACTTCATAAGCTCGAAGCAGGATTTATCGATGCCTATACATATACCGGAAATGAAGAGGCTCTTGATATTGCAAAGGATCTTGGAAGCTGGATACACGATAGGCTTGCGGCAACTACCGAAGAGCAGCGTATAAAAATGTGGGATATGTACATCGCCGGGGAGCTTGGCGGAATGAATGAGTCTATGGCAAAGCTCTATGAGATCACAGGCGATGAGGAGTATCTTGAAACAGCAAAGTTCTTTGATAATAAAAAATTTTTCAATAACTTGAGCAAAAATATCGATGATATCCACGGAAGACATGCAAACCAGCATATTCCGCAGATCGTTGGTGCGCTTGAAGAGTATCAGGCAACAGTAAAAGAAGGAGAGCCTGAGAAGTATTATTACAACATTGCGAAGAATTTCTGGAACAGAGTAACAAGGGATTATATATACTCGATCGGAGGAGTAGGAACAGGAGA
>JAILMH010000059.1 GCA_024692715.1 Lachnospiraceae bacterium | reverse complement strand
GCGATAACTTTTCTCTTATTAAAATCCATGATCATAATCTCCAGTAAATATATCCTGCATCCTTAAATGCATTCTTATCAAGGATACCCTTTACATCACTGAGTACCTTTTTATGCTCGCTGTCATTCTTATATAATGCATCAAAGTCCTCTATCTTCAAGTCTTTGAACTGATCATGAGAAACAGCGAGTATAACTGCATCACAGTCCTTAATAGACTTCATATCTACGAACTCAATACCATAAAGCTTTTTAGCTTCTTCTGCATCTGCAGCAGGATCAGCGATAACAGGCTCAATTCCGTACTCTCTAAGTTCATTTACAATATCAATGACCTTGGTATTTCTTGTATCAGGGCAGTTTTCCTTAAATGTAAATCCAAGTATCGCAACCTTTGCATCTTTAACCGGAACATTTGCCTTGATAAGATTTTTTACCATAGACTCGGCAACATACTTACCCATGTCATCATTTATACGACGTCCTGAAAGAATGATCTGGCTGTGATAACCAAGCTCTTCGGCCTTATATGTAAGGTAGTAAGGATCAACACCGATACAGTGACCGCCTACAAGTCCTGGGAAGAATTTGAGGAAATTCCATTTTGTGCCTGCAGCCGCAAGAACTGCCTGTGTATCAATTCCCATCTTGTTAAAGATCATTGAAAGTTCATTCATGAAAGCGATATTGATATCTCTCTGGCTGTTCTCGATAACTTTTGCAGCTTCAGCGACTTTGATGCTCTCGGCTCTGTAAACACCAGCCTTGACTACAAGGCTGTAAACATTTGCAATTTCTTCAAGAGTATC
Organism: Lachnospiraceae bacterium; assembly: GCA_024692715.1. Taxonomy (GTDB): domain Bacteria; phylum Bacillota; class Clostridia; order Lachnospirales; family Lachnospiraceae; genus NK4A144. The sequence goes on along the minus strand of JAILMH010000059.1, from coordinate 28,877 downwards.
TTCATCCATACCTGAAACGATCTTAACGATGGTCTCAAGACGATGAACCTTATCACCCGGATTGATTCGCTCAGGTGAATAACCGACCTTAAAATCAACACCACACTTAAGCCCCGACTCCTTCTCAAGGATTGGAACGCAGATATCTTCTGTTACTCCAGGATATACTGTTGACTCATAAACAACTATCGAGCCCTTTGTAAGATTGCGTCCAAGAACATGGCTTGCGCCCTCAACAGGTGTAAGATCCGGTGTGTGGTCAGAATTTACAGGTGTCGGAACTGCAACTATATGAAACTTAGCTTCCTTGAGTCGTGTCTCATCTGCTGTAAAATCCACCTTTGAATTTTTGATCCTGTCGTTTCCAACTTCATTTGTCGGATCTAATCCTGCTTTGTATTTTGCAATTTTTTCTGCATTGATATCAAAGCCAATGACATCAATTTTATCTGCAAATGAAACGGCTATCGGCATTCCGACATAGCCAAGACCTACAAGAGAAAGCTTCTCTTTATGATTTACTATATCCTCATATAATGACATCTTATTCTACCTGACTTCCCATTTTACTTTAATCCAAGCTTTATCAAAGCTAAATTTTTATAATCTCTGAGCTGATGTACCCAGTGCGGAGTTTTCTCAATTTTTTCATATCTTTGAAGCGCTTCTTCAGAAAAAAGATTTCTAAATCCAGCCTTAATGTATGTTCTGCATGGATTACATATTCCACACTTTTCTACATTTCCATTTCTGACTACAGGATCAAAACAAAACCATACCTTTTTTAACACATCCTCATATCCCATATCAACAAGTTCTTGAACTTCTTCTTTCTTAGTTCTGTCCCATGACATCGGAAATCTAAAACGTCCAAATACATTAATACAATCTTGTGTTGACTTATCTTTATCTATACTAAAATACTCATATTCATTTTCAAAATAATGTATAACGTCACCATTATCATAAACGCATTTCCTACCAATAGAATGGTCTGATTTCTCTATAGACACATAAAGTGAATCACTCCCTATTTCTTTAGCGAATCTTGCAAGCCATTCATACTGCGAACCAAGTGGCATCTGCTTTCTTAATTTTTTAAATGATTTTTTGATTTCATCATCTGGAGCGATATTGTCAACATTTTTCGTTATCAACGGCATAATTTTCGCTTTAACATGCTTATCATTGCGAAATATATCACTTATTTCTTCTATAGCCTTCAATTCATACTTTTGCGAATTTCTATTTTTATCCAATAAATAATATGGTTGAATCTCGACTTCAAATTTTGAAAAATACGCTATCGTATATGTGGAATCAAGCCCTCCTGTCCATAGACAACCAATTCTCTCCATCTACTGCCTCCATCGTATGTCGTAACGAATTACATAACTGATTAAGTATATCAGCGATTTTGTATATTTTCAAGTTCACAACTCTCATACAAAATACTTATTCCTTATCTTAAATATCCCTACAAGCGTGAATATTCCAAGCACAAACGCAAGTCCCCAACGAAGTATGACATAAGGGTATAAGAACTGAAGTGCAAGTCCTATCGCACTCATAGCAGCAAGTTGAATAAATGTGAATCTATTATCATATATGTCTGCAAATCCATATTTTCTGCTGATAAAATAGTGCATCACAAGGAGCAGCAAAAAACCGGCAAGTGTTGTGTAAGCTGCTGCAACATACCCATACATCGGGATAAATATAAGGTTCGTTATAATATTAAATACAGCCGCAATGAGCGTTCCAACTGACACTGCTCCTGTTTTCTTCTCATACTGCTCGACATTTACATAGTTTGTATACGCAAACTTAAAGCCATATCCCAGCATTACAGGAAGTACTACCATCTCCGATCCGCTGTACTTTGAGCCTCCAAGTACCCACATTATCTCTGGAGCAAGAAGTATCGACCCCATCACCACTATCGAAAATCCTGTAACATAGTAACGGTTGACCTTTCTTATCACTTCATGATCTTCCTGATGAAGCTTAGTGAAAAGCCACGGAACCATTGCCTGATTAAAACATGTCATAAGCGTAGAAACTATGAGTCCGCCGGAATATGCCAGCGAATACATGGCATTTGCTTCTTTACCTATAAGCTTTGTGATCATTACCTTGTCTGAAGATCCAAGGATTATATTTGAAAGCAGATGCGGTATTATCGGTACCGAATAGGCAGCTGCATATTTCCATGCTGCCACATCAATTATCTTACGGCCCTTATACATTACATAAATAAATACCGCAAGATATATCACCGTATTCGTGACCTCATTACCCATGATACGTCCGAAAAGCTTATCCTTCAGCATATAAACTCCAAGTACTGAAAAGAATGTCGAACTCAACGTAATGAAGATAGACAGAGCGACCTGTTCTTTATATTTCTGCATGATCCTGTGCTTCGCCTGCAGATTATCAAGCGCAGGTGCAACCAGCAGCTCTATAAACATCACATGCAGATAAATTGCATCGATTCCAAGCAGCTCTGCAAAAAAATCCTGAAAAGCTATCACAATGCAGTAAAATAAAGCCGTAACAGCTGTTCCAAAAAAAGTCACCGATGAAATATATTCATCAAATCTATCTTCATAATCAAATCTGGCTCTCGGCACAGATGATTTAAGGTTTAGCGTACATACAACAGCGCAGATTGAAAGCCAAACTGCAAAGTTACTGTAAGAACCAAATTCACTTTTTGACAAAAGTCTCGCAAAAATAGGTGTAGATATAAAGCTTATGCCCTTTCTCAAAAATGAGCTTACGGTATACCATACACCTGCTTTAAGTGCTTTTGTCGAATTTTCATCTTTATTTTTCATAAATACTTAATCCACTATCTCTTTAAGTTTTGAAACAATATTTTCCATAGAATCACTCTTCCAAAACATATCTGCATCATACTTCTTTCCAGCACCGGTCTTTATGAACTCTGCCAGATCTTGTTCATCAGAAAAATGCCTTGCAAATCCATTTTCAACCAGAATTCTCATCGGCTCAGCCTGCGGAATATCCCAGATATATGTATCAAGTTCAAAACTCATTCCTTCATATACCGCTGTGGATTCAACACCAACCTGAATACTGCTTTCTGCAAAGAGGCTGTATAATGGAGTTTTTGTCTCATCTATTACCCTTATATCATCTGCCTCAGCAAGTTCTTTATATCTCTCTTTCCATCCGGAGATCTCCTTCGGATGAAACTTATAGATAATATTAAGTTCCGGTGCAATTTTTTTTAGTTTAACCGCAAGCTCTGACATTTCCCTTCCATATTTAGGGCTTGAAAGAAATACTATCGTATTTTTATCATGCTTCCAGCTTTCCCGCGGATACTTATCCATCATAATGTCATGATATGGAAATCCGCCGGCAAAGACGTGATTCTCTTCAAGCGGGTAGTCTGTAACGTTTTTCCAAAAGTCCGCAAATGTAAAATACCAATCCGTAAACTGCGCAATCCTTATATCTTTCGGAAACTCATTCATCACAGCACCTGTTCCATGCTGAAGCTCCACGGTAGGTATCTGCATATTTTTTGCTATTTCATTGATGATCTTGGTATTCACACTACCACCGACCACTTCAACTATAGCTTTAGGCTTAAGCTTTTTTAAGAGTTTCTCATATTTCGGATAGCGATACTTATAAAAGAAATAAAGAGCTGTCACGCGTTCAGCGAAGCTTTTAAGCTTAGGATGAAGGTCATAATTTTCTTCAAGGTCCCTAAACGGCTCCCTCATCTCATTTTCAACCTGCTCTCTTATGCGACGATATCTTGCCGGCTGAAATTTCTGTACAAGAATACGGTATATATAACTCATCAGCTCCACACGATAATTAAATATCACGTTTTTGGAATATATCTTATCCTGTGGATATTCTGTTTTGCTCACACGCTGCAGCGTCGCCGAATCCGGAAAATGATCTGCAATATAGTCAGTATAGATACTGACCATTTTTCCATCAATTTCCTGTCTTCTTGGATGACATACAAAGAGAACATCTATATTCTCTGACTTTGTACGCATAGGATGTTTCCAGAGAGCCAACGCTTCTTTAACCTTGCAAATTAGCGTTTCTCTGTTATCCTCCATATTTTTATAAAAAACAGGTTTCACATGAGCATATTCATCGTTGAAAGACATAAACATGTCTCTTCTCATATAATTCCAGTATTGAAAACCCTCTATCTGCTTTTTATTAAGGAGATCATGTTTAATTTCCCATTCATGATACGGCCTCTTACTTCCGCTCATTTGAATTTCCTCCAACAAATTATTTATTGCACAGTTTTTTTATAATATTGCGCACTGCAATACTCCCCTGATATAGGAACATTGATGGTGAGCAGAAAAATGAACTGATATAAGCTTTATTTCCATCAGCAATTCTTCCCGCCATTCTGTAAAAATGTGCAAGATGAAATACTATGTTAAATTTCGCCTTACCATCTTTAACAATGTCATCATGATATTTATCATTCAAAAGCTCATAACCCTTAATACATTTTTCTGCACTGTGAGATATCTGCGTATGATTAACTCCAGCCATATTTTTATAATACTTAAATAACGGCTCACTTAGACCGATAACCCTGTAGCTTTTACTGATCCTGATCCACATTTCATAATCCTGCCTTGCAGGAAATGCTTCATCAAAACCTCCTACTTTTTCGAAAACCTCCCTTCTCATTATCGCCTGAGAAGTTGTTCCGATAGTATCGTCTCTCAAAAGTTCCTTATAAGTGACTTCCAGCTTAAATGCCTTACCATATATATCTCCGGAATCTGCTACTTTATTTGCTTCATTAACGATATAACCTTTGCAGTAACACATTCCCGCATCCGGATTCTGTTCAAGGTACTCAACCTGCTTTTTTATCTTTTCTGGAAGCCATTCATCATCATCATCCAGAAATGCTATATACTCACCTTCTGCATTTTTTATGCCAAGATTTCTTGCCGCCTGCGCTCCGCATGGATCTGTTGTCTTTAAATATTTAACTTTTTCAAATTCATCCGCAAGAGCCTTTATCGGATCACTGAAAAGCTCTGAACCTTCTCCTCTGTTATCATCCACGAGAAGAACTTCAATATTTTCCCATGTCTGCGCCAGAACGCTCATAACAGCTCTGCGCACGATTGAAATATCTCTTTTATAGCTTGTAATCACACAGCTTACTTTTTTCATCATCTTTTAACCAACTTTAATAATTTACCGGCAAACGGTACGTATCTAAGAACATTTCTTGCAAAATTAAATTTTGCTGTCATGATCTTATTATGCCTTTCATCTGTTCCTAGAAAAGGATTTTTCTTTTGAGCACAACGCCTGTACTTTTCAAAATACTCCTCAGATTCAGGAGCAGTATGGGGCTGCACTTCAGGTATCACACTGCTTTCTGTAAAATAACTTTCATCCTTTTCCTTATCATAAAAAATTATTCTGTCTGAAACTTCTCCTGAAGCTGTATCAAACATCACTGCGATTCCGTAATCACTTCTATTTACCGGCTCTGTGGGGAATTTTTTCTTTGAAAAGTTCTTTCTCTTTGAACTAAAATAAAAATTTCCCAATGAATAATAGATTTTCTTTCCGTTATATTCTTCAACTGTCTGAGGACAATGCGGGTGGTGTCCTATAACTATCTTTACTGAAGGAATATCTAAAAGTCTGTGCCCCAGATCTATATCATACGGCATAGGATAAGCATTAAACTCAAATCCCCAGTGAAGCGTAACTATTATGCCTTTATCCGGATTTGCTTCTGCATATTTTTTTATTGTATCAAGGACTATCTTATTTTCCCTCGGAGAACAGCCATAGCTATGCTTTCCGGCATATACCGTCTCTTCTCCGGCCCAGCCAAAATTAAATACAGCTGTTTTGCCATGATCATCACTTATTATCATAGGCTCAATAGCTGTATTAATATCACTTCCTGCGCCGCAATGAAGGATTCCTGCATCATCCAGCGTTTCAAGTGTTTCAATGCATCCTTTTCTTCCGAAATCCATCATGTGGTTATTACTAAGTGTAACACCTATAGTTGAGAGCTCTTTCAGAGCGCCGACAGTTCCGGCGCCCTGATGTATGTGCGCTCCTCTTTTTATTATTTCCTTCTGAGTTCCATCACATATAGGGCCTTCCAGATTGATTATTGCTTTTAAATCTTCATCTCTAATGACTTTACCGATATTTTTTATATCATCTTTTACCTCAGCAAAATCATATGCAAAATCCCCAAGAAACAGGAGTTTCATTTTAGTTTATCCTTTCAAAAACGTACAGACCGATATTCTCATCAAAACGCGTCTGTTTGAATTCATTTCCCATCAGATCAGTAAATACATCCGGAGTGCCATGCATAACCTGATAAATATATATATGATCCGCTTTTTTAATCTGCTCGGCTATATCCAGATCATCATTTGAAACAACATGCACTTCTTCACCCGTACCTGCATATTCAAGATAATACTCTTCGAAACCATCTGCATTTGCTCTGTTTGCATTGATGGCTATCATGGTATTTTCATCCCCGAGTCTTCCATCCGCTACTATAGCATCTCTTACATTTCCATAAGTATTATCGTATGGTGCCGAGATTTCATCTTTTACATCGTAGTAATAATTTCCACTTCCGAGGTAAAGAAAAGTCAGCGCAACAGTAAGTCCATATGCCATAACCTTAGATACCTTAAGTCTGTCACTTAACACTCTGAGCACATCATCCATAAATATCGCAACACTCAGAAGACCTGCCGGGATACACGATAAAAAATATCTATAAACAAATATACCGCTGTGCTGGTTTATATGCGCACTATATATATAATCGCCAACTGCAAATACAAGCGGCATCATCGCAAGGCCAAAACGTATAAACTCGTTTTGAAGCTCCTTTCCATCCTCCACAAATTTCCTGATCAGGATAAGAACTGAAGCGACCATTGCAAGGATCAAAAGTATATATACCGGCTCGTCATTGCTTACAACAAATCTCAACGCCTTAGGTATACTCTCAAATGTCGGAGTCTTTGGCCAAAATTCCTCAAGATTCATGGTTCTCTTGATCAACATATACAAAAACCACGGCATCAGACTTCCACCGCCGATAAGGTAAGAAATTATGAATCTTCCACGTATTTTATGTGTCAGGAAAAGAACAGCATCCATACAGAAAAGATATACTATCGTAAGGCATCCAAAATAATGTGAATACGCAAGTCCGGCCATACAGACACCAAGCACTATTATCCTGCGATAACTTTCATATCCCATTGACTTTACGCGCTTGATGTACTGCCATAGAACAAGAGCCGTAAACATAAGCCAGAATGCATGAACTCTGAATGTGAGACCGCACTTTTGCATAACTATAGCTGAGATACATGTGAGGACAGTCATTAAGAGTCCTACCCTTTCTCCTCCATATTCCTTAGCCATCTTTGTCATTACAAGTATTGATATCGTTGTCAATATCACCGTAATGAATCTCATCCAGCCTTCGCCATAGGGAACTATCCTGTACCAGGCGGCAGCCAAAAGCGGCCACAACGGCAGATTTGTAACTTCACTGGTAAGGTAATAATCCAATATCTTACCAAGAGAATTTTTCTTAGCGATAAAGCCTATCTGGCTCACTTCATCAAGAGAAAAATACTGCCTTCCCATGAAACGCAATGAAAAAACGACCTGAATCGCTATCATAATTCCACAGGCAATATAAAACCATCTTTTCTTAAAAAGCTCTTTAAGCTTTTCCATAAACACTCCAATCATTATCCATACTGATGTATGACTATATTTCTTACTGCAATTTCAAGCTTTTTCAAAAAGAATAATGCTGCAATATTCTTTGATCTTGCACATAAAAAGATAAGTCCATCATAGCCATGGGGCTTTTTCCTTCCAACCCTTGCCAATGAACCGCTGTAAGGCTCTCTTTCAAGCAGTTTTCTAAATCGTTTTCTTGCCGCTTTACCATCTTCTTTATTATCCGGGTGACAGAAATCCAACATTATATATTCCCCTGTCATCACGCGATAGTATTTTCTGGCAACAGCTTCTTTAAAACGTTCATTTTTATTATATTTTTTTACAAACTCCGAATACGCCTTAAGTGTCTTTTCCATTATTGAAATTATCTCAGGATTATAGCGATGACTTATCGACGCACCACTCATCCGATAATGATATCCCAAATATGAAAAATACGAAAATGTAAGACAATGCTCAAGAAGATTAAGTACAAATACCGTATCCTGTCCTTTTTTAAGCCCAGGCGTATAACGTACATGATTATTTTCAATAACGCTATGCCTTATAAGCTTTCCCCAGGGTGCACCGACCTCAACTGCTCCAAGCTCCGGATTTCCTTCAAGTATTGCCAGCTGAAGAATGTCACGTTCGAATAATTTTTCGTTTGGATTTTCTATCACTCTGTTCATCTGCCGATTAGTATAATTTGTCGCATAACCAAAAAAAGTAATATCACAGTTTGCTGTATATGCTGCTCTAAGTGCATTTTCACAGCAGTCTTTTTCTATCCAGTCATCCGCATCAACAAACATTATATAATCTCCGCAGGCCTTATCAAGTCCTGTATTTCTGGCTACAGAAGTCCCCTGATTTTTCTGGGAAATAACAACGAGTGACTCGTATTTTTTTGTATATTCACCTAAAACTTCATCACAGCCATTTGTTGAACCATCATTTACTGCAATGACTTCGACAGTTTCTGCAATTGTCTGATTAAGACATGAATCAAGGCAATTTCTCAAATAATCTGAATCTGTATTATAAACAGGTATAATAATTGATATCTTCATCTAACTATAGTCTTTTCTTACATTGTCTTATTTATCTTATGGCGCATCGAATCCTTATTTGCCTTATAGATAAACTGCTCATAAGCAATACGGAATATTTTTATAAATATCTGCTTTGGACAGTGCTCATAAAGAACCTTTTCAAACTTAAGCACCAGTCCTGTATCTGCAGGTATCTTTACATAATCCTTCCACGGCGAAAGCGCAATATACTTATCAAAAACATCATTATCCGGATGTACATTTCCTTTATGCCATGGAAATTCTCCTACGAATCTGAAAAAGTGATATATACACGGATCGCTAATGGCCATCTGCACTTCTTTCTGCGAATAAAAGCCTCTTGCCCCAAAGGTCCTGAAATAATCTTTTACTCCAAATGCAAGATAGATCGGCTGAATATTATACCTTGGAGAAAGCTTAAGTATCTCTCCCTTAAGTACCACATTCAAAAGATCCTGATCCGGTGACGGATACCACGCACGCACATTTTTTACATGATTCGCAATTCTCTCTGAACAATGGCGATTTCTCCACTCCTTCATAGAGAAAAGAATTACTCCTGAATTATAGTAAAAATCCGCGCCTGTAAATCCCAGTCTCTCCTTGTGCATGCGCACCAGTGAATCCAATGCCATAGCAACAGGATGACCTTCCATTGGCATCTCTACAAGTTCATCAAGAGCCCCTGTAACAACCGTGTCTGCGTCAAGATAGAGCAAACGATCTACATCATCTCCAATGACATACGAAAGAAAAAGTCTCATATTTGCAGCATATGAACCACGATACGCCGGCATACCAAGCTTTTTCATCAATATCATCAACGGCTCGGTCTTTACGAAATTGAGCTGTCTTCCATACTTTGCCGCAAGCTCTCTAAATCGTGCTTCTGAAGTCATGGAAAGCTTTTCACCAAGAATATAGACTCTTATTGTTTCCATATGCTTGTTATTTTCAAAAACCGATGCCAGTGACGCACCGCAGTACGGTGCGTATTTCTCATTTATCTGATAGAGCAGATCAAGTTTCATCTGTAGAGCCTTTCTTATCATCAAAATTGATGCGCTTTTCCTCAACTACCAAAGGTCTGTGCATTACACGGGTATTGATATTTAAAATATACTCACCCATAAGTCCAATAAAGAACAACTGAAGCGAACCAATGATAAATACACCTATTACCATAGGCGCATATCCTGCAGAAAACTCATTCCAGTGTGTGAGCTTCATGACAAGATATATAAGAGCTATGATAAAGCTGATAATCCCTGCAAAAAAGCCGATAAATGTTGCAAGACGAAGTCCGACCTTAGTATATGATGTTATTGAAAGCATTGCTGCGTCATAAAGAGAATAGAAATTATTACTTGTCTTACCTGCGCGGCGCTTCGGCTGTTCAAACGGTATATCTTTTCTCTTAAAGTCATATTCTGCTACGATTCCTCTAAGGAACGGGATCGGATCATCCAGCTTGCTGATAAGATTGATAAAGGACTTGTCATAAAGCCCTGTACCGGTAAAGTTCTCGATGAACTTTACCGTGGACATATTCCTTATTATCTTGTAATAGCATTTTCTAAGGAAGTATATAAAACCATTCTCCCTGCTCGAGGTTTTAATGGCACTAACGATCTTATAACCGTTCTCCCATTCTGCCACATACTTTGGTATAAGCTCCGGCGGGTCCTGAAAATCACATGCCATTGAGATCACCGCATCTCCTGTACACTGACACATTCCATAGAACGGAGAATTAAACTGACCAAAGTTCGTTACGTTAAGTATCGCCTTGATATGGTGATTCTTAGAGCATATTTCCTCAAGTCTTTCTCTGGTTCCATCTACAGAGTGGTTATCTATAAATACTATTTCGTAGTCATACTGAGGAAGCTGTTCCTCAAAAATCTTTACAATCGCGTCACTTATCGGTCCCACATTGTCAATTTCGTTATAACACGGGATCATTACGCTGAGTTTTTTCATATCGCTCATAATTTAAATATTCTGTGCCTCTTCTTTAATTGCCTGATACTCTTCCTTTGGAAGGAATGGAGACATGTCATCGCATTCTGCTGAAGTGATAGTTCCATCCGGCATTACCTTAGATGAAAGCTTTGGTTCAAAATTCTGCTTTGGATCAACTATAGCCTCACAGAAAACAGGTCCTTCTGCTTTAAGCACTTCTGTGATCTTCTTATCAGCATCATCAAGCGAATCAATTTTCACATATTTAATTCCGAAAGCATCCGCAAGCTTCTCAAAGTCAGGGAAACCTACTCCGCTTGTACTGTCAATTCCAATATACGGACGACCCTGGAAAAGATTCGTCTGTGTCTGACGTATTGAATGATAGCCATTGTTATTGAGCAGGAAAAGCTTGATATTAAGCTTATTATATGCCGCAGTAGCCAATTCCTGAACATTCATCATGAAACTTCCATCGCCATCAAAGCATACTACTCTTTCACCCTTAAGTGCAACAGCTGCACCGATAGCTGCCGGATATCCGTATCCCATAGCCGCACTTCCGGAATTAGTGAAAATCCTCTCACCCTTCTTCACATGAAACGACTGGAAAGTCTGTACACATGCTGCACCATTTCCACAGGTAATGACATCTCTGTCACCGAGCTGTTCTGAAACCTTTCTGATAAACGGATAAGGATTCATAGGCTTAGATACCTTTGAATATTCAGGAAGTACTGCAGGGTATCTCTTATTGATATTTCTGCACCATGCAAGCCATTCAGAATGATTTCCGACTTCTTCCTCCACACAGTTTGCAAGACTTCTGCAGACATCCTTTACATCCGCATGAATCGGCATATCGATCTTGATAGTAGGCTTATAAAGCTCGTTTTTATCAATATCCACCATTATCTTATATGCGTCTTTCGCAAACTGCAGCTTATTATAGCTTATGATACGAAGATTCATACGGCATCCGAGTACAATGAGAAGATCTGCATTCTGTACCACGAAATTACCGCCACGAGTACCTACTGTTCCGGGCATTCCTGCAAAGTAGGAATTTTCTTCCCAAAGAAGATCATTTGCATTCCATGCAAGAACTACAGGAATCTTCAAAGAATTTGTACATTCAAGAAATTCCTTATACGCATCTCCCTGACGTATTCCCTCACCTGCGAGGATCACCGGGCGTCTTGCCTCATGTATCTTTTCTAAGATCTTATCTGTATAAGACTTGTCATAGTACGGACATTCTATCTTTCTTGTATTTGTATCATCAAAGCCTGTTAACTCATCAGGATATACTGTCGCAGCCTGAATATCAAGAGGAACATCTATCCATACAGGACCTTTTCTTCCGTTATTTGCTAAGAACCATGCTTTTTCGAGCTGATAACGGATCTCATTAGGGTTCGTTATTGTATAAGCAAATTTTGTCATACTCTTTACAGCATCAATGGTCTTTGCTTCCTGATCTCCAAGCTGACGAAGAGGGACATCACTTGCCGTTACCATAGTCTCACGCTTTGCCTGTCCTGAAAAAACAAGCATCGGAATAGAGTCAACATAGGCTCCATAAACGCCTGCCATGGCATTGACTGCACCGGGTCCTGCTGTGATACATACAGCTGCTGTTCTATTGGTAAGTCTTCCGTATGCTTCTGCCATCATGCCTGTTGCCTGTTCGTTGTGATTATATGTGCAGTGAAGCTTTGGATGATGCCCAAAGGAATCATTCATATGCATTGCACCGCCACCGGTTATCATAAATACATCTGTTACACCTTTGCGTACAAGAAAATCCGCTATATAATCTGAAATCTTCATTTAATCTCCATTCCGAAGTGTTTTATTCAGCACTTCTTTTTCTTGTAATGCCATAATACATCATAATCAATACAAATAAGACTGCACCACCGCATGAAAGCACAGCGCCTTCATACATATAAGGTGTTCTGTAAACAAATTTTATATCATGATCGCCCTTGGTCAATTCGAGCGCCATAAACAAAGAATTAGCCTGTTTGATCTCGATCTCTTTTCCATCAACATAAGCTGTCCATCCTGTTGAATACGGTACAGAAACAACGAGCATCTTATCCTTAGAAACACTTATATTTCCGGTTATCTCATTAGTTCCGACCTTCACGTTTTCAAGATGTTCTTCATCAAGCTTTGCCACCTTTGATGACAACGAATCCATAGGCTGCGCAACCACATCAATAGATGAAAAATCATAAACACCGGCCTTATTAAAAGAAATCCTCATCTGATCTGATGAGTCCTCCTTAATATAACCCATGTTGATAATATAATCATCCTGTCCGCAATAATAAATATTTACATGATTCATGTAGTTGATCGAAGCATATCTATCCCCATAGGTGAATGCTATATTTGCTGAATTATCAATATCCGCCTTTTTATCTGACGCTTTAACACGTACTTTCTCGATCGGTGAAAGTTCTGCCCACTCCTCATCAGTGTACTGACTTCTCTTTGATGCTCCGTTAAAATTAAGCCCTGTCAGAACAAGATATAATTCGCTATTGTCAAAGTCCTGATCAACCTTCAGCACTGCCGAAGTTCCATCCTTTTTTACATAGATCTTGCCATCTTTAACTTCAACATTTTCGTTGCTTTCAATTTCTTTAAGGATGCTATGGCTTTCAAAAGTATTCTCAGTCTTTTCCAATGTACTGTTTTCCACAACGACACCATTTAACATAGCCTCCTGTCTTTCTGCAAGAGTCATCTTGTTATAATCGTCGAGGCTTGTCCATTTATCATAAGTATATCCCAACGGAAGTGCATTTTCATTAACATATACCGAAACGCGATCACCATCAACATCTTTATATTCACCTGTCGCAGTAAATCCGTAAGGAATTTCGTTTTCCCCGTCCTTTCCGACAACAGCATAACCTACACTGAAAAGAGCATCGAGAATACTTCTGCTGTTAAGGTTAGAAAACATGTATGTACGTTTTACATTGAGTCCATTATTAATGATAAAATTCGGAACATACGGAGCTGTCATACTCATGTAATAGTTCGTAGTATATGCTCCTCTTATTGCAGAACTGTTTCTTTCAAAAGGTGTTTCATATTCCTCTACACGCCAGAAGCCTTCACCTTCATCTGTAAGCTCATCTGCATTCGTATCTTTCAGGATTTTATTGGCCTCTGAAAAATTGAGGTATTCTTTCATTCCCTGATCCATTCCATATTGAGAATAACGGAAATATGCATTCGAAAATACCCCGACAAATACCAATCCGCATATGAGTATCTGCATTTTCCTTGCATCCAATGATGCAGACATCATTATGATAACGAGTACCTCAAGAAAAAGCAGCGCTGTTATTCCTCTTGTATCTGTAGTTCTCGATACAAATGATATTGATGTAATTATACCATAGCACAGAACAGCTATGGCCAATACCTTCTTTTGTTTAGAATTTATATACCCAAATTCGGGTATCATTAGCCCCACTATGTAGCCCGCCAGCAGAGCGAAGCCCCAGCTCCACCTGTTACATACATAAGCAAAACCATTAAGTGCGAAACCTCCAAACGGTATAAGCGAAGTGGCCGCCATGGCAATAAAGCATATTTTTACTTTCGTATATCTTTTTTTAAGAGTAAACATCAGAACAACAGCCAGAAAGGCCATTGGAGTAAAACCAAATACAGACCAGTCACCATTCTGAGTATTCCCTGTAAAACCATTCAAATATCTAAGATAGTACTTAAGCTGATAAAGCAGCGGTACATTTCTGTCTGCCGAGTATCTTGAAGAGCTTGTCATCGTCATAACTGCAGGAAGAAGGATAACTGCCGACATCATCATTGCCGAAGCTCCAAATAAAATGAATTTTCCTGCTACGATTAAAGCATCTTTTATAATAAATTTTCTGACATTTATAAAATATCTGAAAATAACGTAGCTTACTGCCAGTACCACCAACATATACAGGAAATAAAAGTTACTGAGTCCTGCATAGGTAAGTGAAATTATAAATATTAACGGGCTTTTCTTTTCCAGAACCTTATCCGCACCATAGAGCAGATAAGGAAATGTCATCAAAGGCACCATGAAGCACAGCTGCTGCACTCCAAAAAGGAGTGACCACACACAAAAGCAGTATATCAATGCAGATGCGATCGCACCTTTCTTAGTCACGCCATGATGCCTTACGAAGACAGTTGATCCCCATCCCGCGATATAAAGCTTTATGAAGTACATAAGGGAGAAAAATTTATCCAAATGTGCTTCAGGCATGAACATCGTGAGTATAGTAAACGGATCTCCAAGCCCGTAATAATGCATTGTCGTAAAGACATCCGAGCCAAAGCCTATAGACATATCCCACATCGGAATGACCAGCGCATGTTCTGTTATAAGTGTCTTAACTATTTGTCTGAAAAATCTGCTACAGTATAAAAACGCGAGATAATGCTGTGTAAGACCATCCCACTTCCATATCAGTGTTTTGTGATTATATAAAAACCACCAAAAACAACACAATGATGAAAAGGCTATTATAATGCTGTAGCTTATAAAAAAAGCATATTTATTATTCTTAAATTTCTTCAGCATGTCTTCCTCTGTTAACAATGTTTATAACTATTATTCCAAGCAGCATGATAATTCCGGCGAAAGTACAGTATGCACCGGCTTTAAGATACGGAGTCCTGTAAGAAAGAGTTATAACATGATCTCCCTTACCAAGCTCAAGGCCCATATACATAACGTTTGTCCTCTTTATCTCTGTCTCATTACCGTCTACACATGCAGTCCAGCCCTCTGAATAAGGAATTGAAAGCGCAAGAAGCTTCGGCTCATCAAGAGAGATCGTACCGATCATTGTATTTGTGCCAAACACCACATTTTCTAAGGTATCCTCTGAGAGCTCACTAAGTTTTTCTGAAGTTCCTGCATGCGGCACGCTCAATACCTCAACACTGTCAAAGGTATAGGTTCCTGCATTTCTAAACGAAAGCTCCACTGTTTCCGAATCATTGCTGCCGAAATTGACCATGAAATTAGATCTTCCGCAGTAGTAATCTGCCCCCGGCGAATATACTTCAACAATTTTACTATCATCACCGGCCGTAACAGAAAGGCTTGTAGTAACGCTTTCATGCCCGTAGGCATCCTCTTCTTTGACGAGATTTTTCTGGTATTCAGTAAGCTGCGCCCATGCTCCGTCATTATATGTTTCACGCTCGCTCATGCCCTTAAATTTAAGGTTTTTGAATACCACATACATATCAGAATCTTTTTCAGGCTTCACATTTAAGACAACTCTTCCGTTTTTTCTTACCACATAGCTGTTTTCATTGACATCAACATCGCCTCTCGTCTCAACTGACTTAAGGATATTTATTGAATCATCAGTTACTTCAGCCTCCGGAAGTTCACTTTCTTCAACTACCGCACCGCTGAGCATTGCCTGTTCTCTTTCAGTCACGCTCATTTCATCAAAATCAGATTTTTTTACATATTTTGAATATGTATATCCCACAGGAAGTGAATTGTTGTTTTCCCAGACCTTAACATGTCCCTGATCTGTATCACCTTCAGTTATCAAAGTGCTGAAATTATAAGGAAGCGAAGCTTCACTGTCCTCACCTGTAAGAAAATACTTAACAGAAGCCAGAGATTCAAGAACACTTCTTGATTCCACGCCTTCATAATCATAGTCCTTAGGCCAGTTCATATACATATCATCTATAAATTCTGAGATATATGGACTGGTAAGCGAAAAATAGAACTGAGTTCCCTTGGTTCCACGCTGGATAGAACTATTCTGGGTTGTTCCAAGTCCGGATTCTTCGATTCTGTAAAAGCTGTTATCTCCAAGAGAAGCCAACAGCGAATCTGAATTTTCCTCCTTCAACAGTTTATCTGCTTCATCCACATCCTTAAATTCATTGATCCAGTTACTGTCTTCATCTACGACTGACATTTTATAATATGCGTTAGAAGCAAGCCCCACCACAAGAACAAGCGCCACAAAACCGTAGATCGCAGTTTTCGAACACTTATAAACATTAACCACCATCATGACCATAGCCACAGCAAGTATGATTCCTGCCGCTCCCATAGTCTGCTCTGTTCTTGTTGCCGAAAAGAAGCCTGTGATAACTGCCATTACGATTATCACCCATGAAATACTTCTCTTCTCTGTTTCCACAAGAGTGATTATCTGCGGTATCATTCGCGCAGTTATAAAGCCTACGAGCATTGCATAACACCAGGTCCATCTGTTTACCACATATGAAAAGCCATTAAGTGCATAACCACCGGCCGGTATAAGTAAAAACAGCGTAAGTACCACAAATGCAAGCACAATACTTTTATTCTTCTTCCATCTGACAAACGCAAAGATAACAGAAAAAAGTCCTACTGCAGTATAGCCAAGCATTGTCCACGATCCCGCATTCACAGCTGTTGTAAAATGCGCTATCACTTTAAGATAAAAGTCCAAATGGTAAAAAAGCGGTACCGACGCCGGCTCAGAAGCTTGAAATCTGGCCGATGAGAACATTACATTCAAGACCGGAAGCAGGATAACTGCAGATATCAAAAATGCGTTCAGACCATAAAGCATAAATTTTGCAAGCGTCGCTGCAAAGGTTTTTATGCTGAATTTCTTATAAACATTAAAGTATCTGTAGACTGCGTACATCAGTGCCAGAACTATCTCCATATAGAAAAAGTAAAAATTACTCATTGCCGCTATCGAAGTGAATACAATGAATAAATATGGTCTTTCACTATTAAAGATCTTGTCTATACCAAGCAGAATCAGCGGGAACCATATGAGCGGTGCTACAAAAAACGGATGCATAAGCCCGAGTACCAGAGAGTACGCTGAGAATATGTATATGAACGAGCCGATCATTGTTCCAAATCTCTTATTCCCGTGATAGAAAGAAAATGCCGAAAAAGCAAGTCCTGCAAGGTAAAGCCTCAAAAGATACAATGCCGAAAAAAAGTACTGGCAGTACTTTTCAGGCACAAGACCAACCAAAGCGGCAAGCGGATCACCAATAGCATAGTAGTGCAGAGTTGTTATTATATCTGAACCATAACCGATCGAATGATCCCACATCGGAAGTTCAAGCCTGTGCTCCGTAATAAGCGTATTAAATATCTGTTTTAAGTATTTCCCATAGTAAAGAATTGCATTATAGTGCTGTTTCAAGCCATCCTGCTGCCATATTATCGTCTTATTGTACAGCGGAAATCTAAACAAAACTACAGCTGCCAGCATAATGAAGGCAGCTGTATAACATACTGTATATGCATATTTTTTATTTTTGAACGAATTCCAGAATTTAAGCATATTTTATATTCTTTCAGATAAATTTGATAATTTCTGCCGCGCTGTGTGCAGCTCCAACAGCATTATATTCGTTTACATCTCTATCCGTATGGAAACCAAATCCATAAGTCACGCCCAAGAATGCACAGCCTGCCTCCTCGGCTCCAATGGCATCATACTTAGAATCACCGATCATAACTGCATCCTGCATATCAGTTATCCCTGTATCATCCATACAGATCCTGATGATATCAGACTTTGAGAGCTTATCCAGAGGATCTGTTCCATGAAGGCTGTCAAAAAGCTCTGCAATTCCGAAATGTACACAGATCTTTTTAACCATCTCTTCTTTTTTTAATGATGCAATGCAAAGCTTTACACCATTTTCCTTAAGCTTTAAAAGTGTTTCCCTCATATCCGGGTAAAGCTCACACTCAAGGACATATTCTTTCTCTTTATAGATCCTTCTGAAAATATTGGCTACCTTATTGGCCTCTTCTTCATTAAGATCATATTTTTTTCCAAAGGTTATCTGAATCGGCGGTCCGATAAATTCTTCGATCTCGCTGTCAGAAAGCTGTTTAAGACCATATTCGTCACAGGCCTCTCTAACTGCCTTAGTTATTCCCTTTGCCGTATTGAAAAGGGTTCCGTCCATATCTATCAGGGCAGCTTTATACTGTTTCATATTTAGACCTCGTAACAAATTCTATATCTATCTTTTTTCCCAGTTCTTTAATAACACCGGCGGTATAATCATTGAGCTTTACTGCATAATCAGCAACAAACTCATATTCCATTCCGGCATCCCTGTAATTTACTCCTGACTTTGCCTCATATCCGTCAAATCCTGCCAGTGAAATATTCTTCACCCCGGCCTTTTCAAGCAGACGCAGCAGCATAGGAAGCGAATTGTCCGGAATTTCAAAATTCATATCAACAAGTCCTGAATAATCAACCGAGTAATCAAAACTTCCCTTTGCAGGAGTTACGTTTGATGTCGCTATGACCTTGCAGTCTGAGCTTTCCATATTTGAAAGTGCTGTAGAAAGCTGCATATAACGCTTTGAATTACTGAGGAATATATAATTTACATGAAATTCCTCCGGAATATAGTTGATCGCAATGACAACCGGTGCATTCTTTGCGACAAATGCCTGTATCTTCTGCTCCTCTTTTCCCATTGACGGACCAGGACCTAAAAGCAATACCTTCTTGCCTGAAAGAGCTTCATTAAGTGCTTTAACATCAGAGGTATCATTTATTTCTTTATTCTGATAATCCATGTAGAGCTTTTCAATATGAGCCTGATTAAACGCAAGACTCTCTTTCTTTTCAATACCCTTTAGAATGTCATTTATTGACGCTACAGAAAGAGTTTTTTTCTGAAGAAGATACTGGGCATATTTCGGATGGCAGTCATTCGAAGCGCAAAGATAATACTGCATCTGATATCCCCACGGACTCTTTTCATATATTTTCATAATACCGCTGTCTATCATTTCAAGAATCTGATTGGTATCATAATTTTTTCCATAATGCTCATTTGCATACATTGTGAGAAGCTCAAGTGGGCAATTTCCTGCACTCTTACCGATTCCATAGGCAGAACCGTCTATTATAAGTGTACGGTCCGTCTCTTCTTCACAGAGCGCCATTGAGTTAGAATATGCCAGCTGGAAGTTATTATGAGCATGATATCCAAGTGCTATATCCTTATCGAGATGCGCATCTATAAGATGAAAATAATGAAGGATCTTTGTTCTGTCCAGAAGTCCGTATGTATCAACAATATATGTTCCATCAGGACGGACTTTATTTATATGCTCGATAAGATCGATCAACTCTTCATCTGTATAGCCTGTGATTGAAACCGGCTGTGCAAATACAATATAGCCTTTTTTCTTAAGTTCTCCGCAAAACTCAAGAGCTTCAAATCTAGTCTTCTTTTTAACCATGACACGGATACCGTCAAGGAAACTATCCTTTGCATCGCAGATCCTGTCAAGAGAACATGTACCAAAGTCGATCATTCCAAACACCTTGGAATTTCCTTTTTCAAGTCCCTTAAAGACTTCATTCATTCCATCCGTGTCAGGAACCATAGTCCTGTTGATGTCAAATGCTTCTCTTTCGTCAAGGAAGCCTGTCTCAACATAGTCGATTCCGGCAGACACTGAACGCTCAAAGAAATTTACAATGCATCCATGTCCGAATTCCCAGTTATTTACGAATCCTCCATCACGAAGGGTACAATCTAAAAGTTTAAGATTTTTCAAACCTCGTGTCCTTTCATTTAAGCCAATGCTTCATGTATGACCTTGATCATTCGGTCAAGTCTTGGCTTGTCCATTCCGGGATATACACCTACCCAGAATGTATCTGTCATAATTCTGTCTGTATTTGTAAGATCACCTACAACACGATACCCCTCTCCCGAAGCTCTCATTTCATCAAAGCAAGGATGCTTGATAAGATTTCCCGAGAAGAGCATACGTGTCTGCACTCCATGATCTTCAATATAGCGGACTGTTTCATTTCTTGAAATGCCTTCCTTTACTGTGATAAGGAATCCAAACCATGAAGGCTTTGAATTTTTAACAGGCTCAGGAAGGATTATCTTATCCTCAAGATCTTTAAGACCATTATAGAGATATTCGAAATTTTCTCTTCTCTTAGCAACAAAAGAAGGGAATTTCTCAAGCTGTGCACATCCGACTGCTGCCTGCATATCTGTAGCCTTAAGGTTGTAGCCCAGATGAGAGTAAACATATTTATGATCATATCCCTTAGGAAGTTCACCGTACTGTCCGTCATAACGATGTCCACAGAAGTTATCATGTCCTGAAGGGCATACACAGTCACGTCCCCAGTCACGGAAAGATCTGATGATCCTGTTAAGGAGCGGATTGTCTGTATAAACAGCACCACCCTCACCCATTGTCATATGATGAGGCGGATAGAAACTGCTTGTTCCGATATCTCCAATTGTTCCTGTGAGACGTTCCTTACCATCTATCTCATAAATCGAGCCGAGCGCGTCACAGTTATCCTCAACAAGCCAAAGCTCATGCTTATCGCAGAACTCCTTAACAGCCTTAAGATCAAAAGGATTTCCGAGAGTATGTGCGATCATTACAGCCTTTGTCTTTGGCGAATATGCCTCCTCAAGCTTTGTAACATCGATATTATACTGAGGAATTGTCACATCTATGAAAACAGGCACAGCACCATACTGTATGACCGGTGCAACTGTAGTAGGGAAACCTGCTGCAACAGTAATGACTTCATCTCCACGCTTAACCCTTTTCTCTCCGAGAAGCGGACTTGTAAGTGCCATAAATGCACAGAGATTCGCACTTGATCCAGAATTCACAACATTTGCAAAACGAACACCAAGATACTTTGCGAATTCCTTCTCAAACTGATCTGTATAACGTCCTGCTGTAAGCCAGAACTCAAGAGATGAATCAACCAGATTCACCATTTCCTTTTCATCATAAACACGGCTTGCGTATGGGATTCTCTCTCCATCCTTATACGGAGCCTTATTCATGTGAAATTTTTCTGCATATTCCTTTACTGATTTAAGGATCTCAGCCCTTGCCTCAGTTTCATTCATATTTTCAAACATAACTCTTAAATTGCCTTTCAGTGTATCTTATAGTACGCGCTTTCAGCATCATCCTCATAAGCCCGGATCTCTCTGTCCATTTCAGCTCTGATGTCACCTTTAGCCGCATAAACTCTGCTCCATTCAACAGTTTCTTTAATTGCACGATCAATGTGCCAGATACTCTTCCAGCCAAAGATCTTTTTAAGCTTCGCACAGTCAAGCCTTAAAAATGCCGCCTCATGAGGGCCTCCGTCTGACTGATCAACCCACTTAAGACCGTCTCCCCATACATCGCAGAACATTGTTGCCAGATCTCCCGCAGACTTTGAATCGCTGAGATCAGGGCCGACATTATACCATCCTGCAAATTTCTTATCAGAGTACTGCTTCTGAGCGATTTCGAGATATACCCACAATGGCTCAAGCACATGCTGAAATGGGCGGGTTGCACGCGGATTACGTATTACGATCTCTCTCTTCTTCATCGCTGCCCTCACACAGTCAGGCACAAGGCGGTCACGGGCAAAATCACCTCCGCCGATTACATTTCCGGCTCTTGCTGTAGAAACAGCAGCTGCTTCAGGAGCACTGAAAAAGGATTTCAGATAACTGTGTGTAACAAGCTCTGAACATGACTTTGAGTTTGAATACGGATCATATCCGTCAAGAGGCATATCTTCCTTAAAAGCAATATCGTCATCACGATTAAGATATACCTTATCAGTGGTAACGTTCAAAAAGGACTTCACCGAATCAGTATTTCTCACACATTCAAGCACGTTTACCGTACCCATGACATTAGTCTCGAATGTGTATCTCGGCTCTTCGTAAGAAGTGCGCACGATAGGCTGCGCCGCAAGGTGAAATACTATCTGCGGCCTTGCCTCTTCAAAGGTCTTTTTCAAAAGCTCATAGTCGCGGATATCACCTATCACTGAGTTGATATCTTTTTTTATTCCGCTAAGCTCAAAAAGTGACGGAGAAGTCGGCGCCTCAAGCGAATATCCTGTGACCTTCGCCCCGGCTTTAACCAGGATCTCCGTAAGCCATGCGCCCTTGAAGCCGGTATGGCCCGTCACCAGCACTCTTTTATCTTTATAAAAAGCAAGATCCAGCATTAATCCCACACTTTCCAAGGAGCTTTTCCGCTTGCCCAGAGTTTCTCAAGCTGTTCCTTTTCTCTCTGCGTATCCATACATTTCCAGAAACCTGTGTGATGAAAGGCAGCAAGCTGACCTTCGTTTGCAAGCCTTGAAAGGGGTTCCTTTTCAAAAACAGTATCATCGCCTTTGATATAATCAAAAATTGCCGGCTCAAATACCATATATCCGCCATTTACTACACTTGAATCCTTTTCCTGTTTTTCCGCAAATTCATGCACAAGATTATCGTCTCTAAGATCAAGTACACCAAATCTCTGATCGACTGAAATAGCTGTAAGTGTACCTATCTTTCCGCAGCTCTTGTGAAATTCAAGGAGCTTATTTATATTTACATCACATACTCCATCACCATAAGTCAGCATAAAAGTCTCATCACCAATGTAATCACGTATGCGCTTTACACGTCCGCCTGTCATTGTATGAAGACCTGTATCCACAAGAGTGACTTTCCATGGCTCTGATGTATTATTGTGGACCTGCATAGAATTGTTCTCAAGGTCAAAGGTAACATCCGAAGCATACAGATAATAGTCTGCAAAAAATTCTTTTACCATGTGCTGCTTATAGCCCAGGCAGATTACAAACTCATTAAATCCATAATATGAGTATTCTTTCATGATATGCCAAAGGATCGGCTTATCTCCGATCTCGATCATTGGCTTTGGCCTTAAATGGCTCTCCTCTGAAATTCTTGTACCCAATCCACCTGCTAAGATTACGACTTTCATATTTATCTCCATATATATCTGAACATAAATACGCAAATTGCTGAACAATCTGCATAACTAGTATTTATTGTTCGATTTTAGACACTTTAAATCAGACTATAGTATAGCATAGTAGACTTATATTTTCCAACATACAAAAATCCCCCGCCGCAGATCAGCTCTGCCCGGGGGATATGCCAATTTTCACAACTTTGATCAGCTCATCTGATCGCATCCTTCATTGATTTCACGTACTCGCCGACATATTTCGGTGCATCCTTGCCATATTTTCCTATGATCCTGATGATCGCGGAACCAACTATCACACCGTCTGCATACTTAGCCATTTCTTTTGCCTGCTCAGGTGTAGATATGCCGAAGCCAATTGCACAGGGTACTTTTGCCGCTGACTTTACGTGTCCCGAAAGAGTCGGGATATCTGTGGTGATCTTACTCCTCACTCCTGTCACTCCAAGGCTTGAAACAATATAGATAAAACCATTCGCTTCAGCAGCTATCATTGAGATCCTGTTTTCAGAAGTAGGCGCAATAAGCGAGATCATATCAATGTCAAATTTCTTCATAATTTCAGAAAATTCTTCCTTTTCCTCAAATGGCACATCCGGAAGAATGACCCCGTCTACCCCGGCTTCCTTTGCGCAGGTGCAAAAACGTTCAATTCCATAAGAGAATACAACGTTTGCATATGTCATGAACACCAGCGGTACCTCTGTAACTTTTCTTAATCTCTTGACCATTTCAAAGACCTTATCGGTCGTGATCCCATTTTTCAAAGCCTCAACATTAGCGGTCTGGATCACCGGCCCTTCTGCTGTAGGATCAGAAAAAGGGATTCCAATTTCAACAAGATCTGCACCATTCTCTATTGCTGAAAGAATGTTCTTTTCGCTTGTTTCAACATCCGGATAACCTGCTGTGATAAAAGGAATAAACGCCTTTCCATTTTCAAATGCCTTTTTTATTCTGCTCATTCGTTTATGTCCTCCCCTCTATATCTTGCAATAGCGGCGCAATCCTTGTCTCCGCGCCCCGATATCGTCACAACGATTATCTTGTCTTTATCCATTGTAGGTGCGAGCTTTCTTGCATATGCAACAGCATGTGCAGATTCTATGGCAGGTATTATTCCCTCTGTACGACTTAAATATTCAAAAGCATCAACCGCCTCATCATCTGTGATACCCACATACTCAGCACGTTTTGTATCAAAGAGCCATGCGTGCTCCGGACCCACTCCCGGGTAATCAAGTCCCGCAGAGATAGAATATACCGGTGCGATCTGGCCAAACTTATCCTGGCAGAAATAAGATTTCATTCCATGGAAAATGCCGATACGCCCGGTATTTAATGTAGCTGCGGTTTCCTCTGTATTGATTCCTCTGCCCGCTGCCTCACAGCCTATGAGCTTTACCGACTTATCCTCAATAAAATTGTAAAAGCTTCCTATAGCGTTGCTTCCGCCTCCGACACACGCAATGACAGCATCCGGAAGACGTCCTTCCTTTTCAAGCATCTGTTTCCTTATCTCCTTTGAGATAACAGCCTGAAAATCACGGACTATCGTCGGGAAGGGATGCGGTCCCATTACGGAGCCAAGGCAGTAGTGAGTATCATCTATACGATTAGTCCACTCCCTCATTGCCTCTGATACAGCATCCTTAAGCGTAGCAGTTCCGGATTTTACCGCAACAACATCTGCTCCGAGCAGCTTCATTTTATAAACATTAAGGGCCTGACGCTTCGTGTCCTCTTCTCCCATAAAGACAACACACTCCATGCCAAAAAGAGCTGCAGCTGTCGCCGTTGCAACACCATGCTGTCCTGCTCCTGTCTCTGCGATAAGCCTTGTTTTGCCCATTTTCTTTGCAAGAAGCGCCTGGCCAAGTACGTTATTTATCTTATGCGCACCTGTATGATTAAGGTCTTCCCTCTTTAAGTAGATTTTTGCTCCGCCAAGATCCTTTGTCATCTTCTCAGCATAGTAAAGTCTGCTCGGACGCCCTGCATACTCATTAAAAAGCTCGGTGAGTTCTCTGTTAAACTCCGGATCATCCTTATATTTATTGTAGGCCTCTTCCAGCTCGATCACTGCATTCATAAGGGTCTCAGGTATATACTGTCCCCCATGATCTCCAAATCTTCCTTTTGATTTACTCATAATAATCTCCATTCACCTCTGATACAAATTTTAATATCTTCTCCCGGTTTTTAACTCCTCCGACTTCAACTCCGGAGCTCACATCTACAGCCCAGGGATGCAGATTTTCCACTGCTCTCCGCACGTTGTCGGTTTTTAAGCCTCCTGCGAGAATGTATTCTCTTTTAACATCCTTCAGCAGTGACCAGTCAAAGCTCTTTCCTGTACCTGTCCCGCTGTCAAGCAGTATGATGTCTGCCTTTGACTCACAGGCCTTTCTTACATCATCTTCACTCTCTATCTTAAAGGCCTTTATCACCTTTACTCCGGTCTTTCTTTTTACTTCACCGATATATTTTTCATCTTCATTGCCATGAAGCTGTACGATAGAAATTATTCCGTTCTTCACTATTCTGACTATTTTTTTGATCTCGTCATCCACGAAAACTCCAACCGTAGGAATAGACGGATCTATGCATCTTCTGACAGCGAGGGCATGATCAATGGATATCGATCTCCTGAACCCTTCTGTTAATATCATCCCCGCCATAGCCGGTTTAGCTTCATTTATGTATCCTGCATCCTCAGTTCTCATTAATCCGCAGATTTTGATCTTAGTCATATTTTCAGCCCCTCAATTCATCAAGCATGGCTTTTTTATCAGCCGACCTCATCAACGTTTCCCCTATCAGAACACCATTCACTCCATTTTCAACAAGTACCTTTATATCCTCAGCAGTTTTTATCCCGCTCTCTGCCACAAAGAGTATATCCGGGTCTACAAGCTTTCTAAGTCTGATGCTGTTGTTGATATCAACTGTAAAATCTTTAAGATTCCTATTATTAACGCCTATCACACGTGCCCCTGCTCCGGCCGCTCTTTGTACCTCTGTTTCATCATGGGCCTCCACAAGTGAAGTCATTCCGAGTCCGTCCGCTATATCAATAAAATGCTTAAGCTCATCATCATCAAGGATAGCGCATATAAGAAGAACTGCCGACGCTCCAAGAGCCTTTGCTTCATATATCATATATTCGTCAACCGTAAAATCTTTTCTGATACACGGTATTTTAACCGCATCAGATATATCTTTAAGATAGTCATTACTTCCCAGAAACCATTTAGGCTCAGTAAGAACTGATATACATGAAGCTCCTGCCGCTTCATACTCTCTGGCTATTTCTAAGTACGGAAACTCCGGCGCGATAAGTCCTTTGGACGGAGAGGCTTTTTTACACTCACAGATAAAATGAATACCCGTTCCGGAGAGTGCCTTTTCAAAAGCAAACTCTCCCTTTTCAGGGGCTGTAAAAGCCATCTCCATCATATCCTTTAACGATACCTTCAATTTTGCTTCTGCCACACGCTCTCTGGCATGCGCAGCCAGCTTATCAAGAATATTTTCTTCCATATCCGCCCCTGTCACTGATTTGAAAGCTTAACGAATGCCTCAAGCTTCTTATATGCTTCCCCATTATCAATAAGCTCTGCAGCTCTCTCAACTCCGGCTCTGAAGGACTCTGCCCTGCCTCCTATGTAGATCGAAGCTCCGGCATTCAAAAGCACTGTGTTGCGCTTAGGTCCCTTGATCTTTCCCTGAAGAATATCTCTGGTGATCTGCGCATTTTCTTCCGGAGTTCCCCCGAGAAGGTCTTCTTTTTTGCATCGCTCGAACCCGAATTCTTCCGGTGTTATAACGTATGTTTTATACCATCCCTCTTTGAACTCACACACACTTGTCGGCGCACTTAGTGAGATTTCGTCCAGCTTATCCTGGCCATAAACGATCATTCCGTTTTTAACACCCATTTCCATAAGCACCTCTGCAAGCGGTGTCGCAAGATAATCATCATACACACCAAGCAGGATATGCTTCGGATTTGCCGGATTTGTAAGTGGTCCGAGGATATTGAATACTGTTCTTACTCCAAGCTCCTTACGAACTGCGCCTACATATTTCATTGAAGTGTGATATTTCTGAGCAAAAAGGAAACACATCCCCGGATCATCCAAAAGCTTTTTCACAAGCTCCGGGCTCTGATCGATATTCACTCCCAATGCTTCAAGACAATCCGCCGTACCTGATTTCGAGGAAGCTGCACGATTACCGTGTTTCGCAACCTTTACTCCCGCTGCCGCGATGACAAAGGCAGAAGTAGTCGAGATATTAAAGCTGTTTGAATGATCTCCGCCGGTCCCGACTATCTCAAGGACATCATGCCCATGCTCAACCTGCACTGCATGCTCTCTCATAGCCTTTGCACATCCGAGTATCTCATCTACAGTTTCCGCTCTTGCACTTTTTGTAGAAAGAGCTGCAAGAAATGCTGCATTCTGTGTCTGTGTAGTCGTGCCATCCATTATCTCGTTCATAACCGCATAGGCTTCATCATAAGTCAGATCTTCCTTACCCACAATTTTCATGATAGCTTCTTTGATCATAATATTCCTCTCCTTTTCACTTTCTGATTGTCTTTACCCAGTTTGCAAGCATTTTATCTCCATCCGGCGTGAGAATTGATTCCGGGTGAAACTGAAATCCATAAACAGGATATTTTCTGTGTTTTACAGCCATTACTTCTTTGTCATCAGTTTCTGCAATGACCTTAAGCTCAGCCGGAAGTGTTGCCTCATCCGCCGCCAGTGAATGATATCTTCCCACTTTTGTTCTATGTCCTAACCCTTCAAATATCGGATCACTTTCATCCAGTGCCGCCTCTGACTGTTTTCCGTGCATCAGCTCTTTCGCATAGGTAACTGCTGCCCCATAAGCCATACATATCGCCTGATGCCCAAGACAGACTCCAAGTATCGGTATCTCACTTCCAAGCTCCCTTGCCGCTTCAATACAGATTCCTGCGTCCTCCGGTCTTCCCGGTCCCGGTGACAAAATAATTCCCTCTGGCTTTAATTCCCTTATATCATCAACCGTCAGTTCATCGTTTCTGACTACCTTTATTTCAGGCTCTATCGCACCTATCATCTGATAGAGGTTATATGAAAAGCTATCGTAATTATCTATAAGAAGTATCATTCCATTTCACCTCCGGCCATCTTCAGAGC